>JAHWKH010000264.1 GCA_019347995.1 Gemmatimonadota bacterium
CGCCCACCGCCATCCCTCCCCAGGTGAATTGGTGGGGGATGATGTAGAAGCGGGCGTCGCTCAGGGAGATGCCCAGGAGGATGGTGAGGAACACGCCTCCGCGCAGCGCCTCCCAGGTGGGTCCGTGCGCCACCACCACGCCCGCCCACACCAGGCCCGTGGCGAGCTCCGCCAGCGGGTACTGGACGGAGATGCCGGATCCACAGGAGCGGCAGCGGCCCCGCAGGGCGACCCAGCTCAGGACCGGGACGTTGTCGTACCAGCGGATGACGGTCCCGCAGCCGGGGCACGCAGACCTGGGCGAGACCACCGAGCGGTCCTGCGGCCAGCGGATCGAGCACACGTTGAGAAAGGACCCGACGACCAGTCCGAACAGCCCGGCCAGGAGCACCAGAGGCCACGTCTCAGCCAACGCGCGGCTCCCGCGTGAGGGCGTAGAGGAGGATGGCGCCGGCCACACCGGCGTTGAGCGATTCGGCGCTTCCGGGCATGGGAATCGCCACGGCCGTTCCCGCCTCGCGCATGTCCGGGCGCGCGCCTGCGCCCTCGTTGCCCACCGCCAGCGCCCACACGGGAGGACGCTGGAGCCCGGCCACGTCGCGGCCGCCGGGCTCCCCGAACAGGAGGGCGATCTCCTCCCGGGCCAGCCACGGGCCGACCTCGTCCCACGGCGCCCGCACGACGCGCACGCGGAAGAGCGCCCCCGCCGCCGCACGAACCGCCTTCGGGTTGAACGGGTCCACCGTCCCGTCCAGGGTCACGACCGCGGGGATCCCGAACGCCGCCGCGGCCCGGACCAGGGTCCCCAGGTTGCCGGGGTCCTGGATGCCGTCCAGGAGGAGAGCCCGTCCGCCCGATCCGGCAGCGGGCGGCACGTCGTCCAGTCCCCAGGAGGACTCCTCGCACACCAGCAGCACACCCTGGGGCGTCTCCGTGTCGGAGAGCTCGGGGAGCACGGCGTCGTCGACGCGCTCCACGTCGATCCCGGCGGCGACGATCCGCTGCAGGAGGCTCTCGCCCCCGGGCGTGGAGGACAGCCGCGACGCCACCACGGCGAAGCGGACGGCGGCGCCGTGGGCCAGCGCTTCCTCGGCGGAGCGCACACCCTCCACCAGGAACAGACCTTCGCGCTCCCGGGTCCTGCGGCGGCGCAGGCGCCCGAGAAGCTTCTCCCGGGACTGACTCAGGGTCATGGACGGGCCTGGACGTGGGGTCGGAAGGGGAAGAGGAAAGGTACCCCCCCGGGGGGTGGGGGCGTAGCTTTTGCGCCCTCGCCGCCCCACGAGGGGCGCGGCGCCTCCGCTCCCGGATCTCCTCCATGAAGCCTTCCCCGCCCCCTCCCATCGCCCTGACCGTGGCCGGCAGCGACAGCGGCGGCGGCGCGGGCATCCGCCGATCTCAAGACCTTCCACGCGTTCGGAGTGTTCGGCACCAGCGCCATCACGGCCGTCACCGCCCAGAACACCGTGGGCGTCCGGGCCGTCCACCCCGTGCCGCTGGACGTGGTCCGCGGGCAGATCGACGCCGTGGCCGAGGATCTCCGGCCGGCCGCGGTGAAGAGCGGCATGCTGGCCACCGCCGCCCTGGTGGGGGCGGTGGCCGACGCGCTCGAGGACCACGGACTCGGGGCCTACGTGCTGGACCCGGTCATGGTGGCCACCAGCGGCGACCGGCTCCTGGATGAGGACGCGGTGGAGGCCGTGATCCGGCGCCTCCTGCCCCTGTGCACCCTCGTCACGCCAAACCTCCACGAGGCCCGCATCCTCACCGGGTCCCCGGTGGAGGACCTGGAGGCGATGGGCCGCGCCGCCCGCGCGCTTGTGGATCGCGGCGCGGGCGCCGCCCTGGTGAAGGGGGGTCACCTGGCGGACGGTGAGGCCGTCGACCTGCTCTGGGACGGCCGCGACGAGCGTGTCTGGCGCCGGGAGCGCCTGCCGGCGCGCAACACCCACGGGACGGGCTGCACGCTGTCGGCGGCCGTCGCGGCGGGGCTGGCGCTGGGACGGCCGCTGGCCGACGCGGTGGACGAGGCCGTCGCGTTCGTCGCCCGGGCCATCGCCACGGCTCCCGACCTGGGCTCCGGCCACGGACCGGTGAATCACTACACCCGCTTGCGATAGGCTCCCGGAGGCATCTCCTTCAGGAGACGCCGCAGCAGCCGCTCCAGGGTCGCCCCGGCCCGCCGACCCTGCTCCAGCACCTCCTCGTGACGGTGGGGCGCGGTGGCGATTCCGGTGGCCCAGTTGGTCACGATGGAGATGCCGAGGCAGCGCATGCCGCGGGCGCGGGCGGTGATCACCTCCGGCACGGTGCTCATCCCCACGACGTCGGCGCCCATGCGCCCGAGCATGCGGATCTCGGCGGACGTCTCGTAGGAGGGACCCGACATCGCGGCGTATGTCCCGCGCGCCAGCGGAATCCCCAGGTGGAGGGCGGCGGCCTCCGCGTGGGCCTGGAGCTCGCGGTCGTAGGGCGCGCTCATGTCCGGGAAGCGCTCCTCGCCCTCGTGGACGGCCCCGGCCAGGGGACTCCTCCACATGAGGCTGATGTGGTCGTCGAGCATCACCAGGGAGCCCGGACCGTGGCGCCGGTCCAGGCCGCCGGCCGCGTTGGTGAGCACGAGGACCTCGACGCCCAGGAGCGCCGCCACACGCACCGGCGCACACACCACCTCGAGTGGGAGCCCTTCGTACAGGTGGAAGCGCCCCGCCTGTACCAGGACGCGCTTCCCCTCCAGGGTTCCGGCCACGTACCGGCCCGCGTGGCCGGCGACGCCCGAGGCCGGGAAGCCCGGCAGCTCGCCGAACGGCACCTCCACCCGGTCATCGACGCCGTCCACCAGCCCTCCGAGCCCCGAGCCCAGGACGAGGGCGACGTCGAAGGCAGCCCCACCCACGCGCTCCCGGAGGGCGTCGGCCGCCGCCGAGGGGTCGGCCGTGGCGCCGGACGCGCCGCTCACGATCCCCTCCCTCCGGTCCCTCCGCCGCCCTGCCTCACACCAGCATCCCCGCCACCGTCGCGGTCGTGAAGGCGGCGATCGTCCCGGCGATCATGGCCCGCAGGCCCAGGCGCGAGAGGTCGTGGCGCCGCGAAGGGGCGATGCCGCCGATGCCGCCGATCTGGATGGCGATGGATGAGAAGTTGGCGAAGCCGGCGAGCGCGTAGGTGGCGATGACCACCGAGCGCGGCGACAGGGGCGTGCCCTGCCCCAGAACCTGGGAGAGCTGGAGGTAGGCCACGAACTCGTTGAGCACGATTTTGATCCCGATGAGCTGGCCTACGGCGGTGGCGTCGCTCCAGGGGACTCCCATGAGGATCACCAGCGGAGCCAGGAGGTAGCCGAGGATGAGCTGCATCGTGACGGCCGCTCCGAAGAGCCCGCTGAGCCAGAGCAGGATGCCGTTGAGAAGAAAAATGATGGCCACGAAGGCGATCAGCGCACGGACGCGCGCGCCGCGCACCCAGGGCTCGATGAGGGCCGCGATGGCCAGGGCGCCGGCGACGGCCAGCACCGTCAGGAAGGGCTGGTAGAGCCAGGCCAGGTCGATGATCCCCAGCGGCGCGGTGACCCCCAGCGCCGTCTGGCCGCCCACGGGGTAGGCGGTGGTGATGTAGTTCATCGCCGACAGGGCGGCCGTGCCGGCGGGCAGCGACTGCCAGTCGGGGCCCTGCTGGGCGTACAGCCAGGCGAAGGTCAGCTGGTGCGAGGTGTCGGGCAGCACCGTGGAGCCCGCCAAGGTGGGCGAGCCCGACAGGATCACCGGCGCACCGAACACCGCCAGGACGCCGACGGCCGCCAGAGCGAGGGGCCGGTCCACGCGCGCGGCGCGCAGCCGGGCGAGGCCCAGCGCGAAGCCGGCCAGCGCGAGGACCGCGAGGACGGGCAGCGCGAAGGGGGCCAGGGCGCTGGACTCGGTGATCAGCCGGCTGAGCGCGACGACCGTCGCCAGGCCGCCGGGCAGCAGCAGGGCGCCGGGCAGCCTCCATCCCGCGACACGTTCGAGCAGCAGTCCCAG
>JAHWKH010000265.1 GCA_019347995.1 Gemmatimonadota bacterium
CGCTGCACATGGAGCTGACGGTGATCTCATGCTCCTCGGAGAGCTTGCTCAACACGGCCACGACCCGGGGATCGATGCGGCCCGCATTGATGTCTGCGACGCCCGCGGCGTCGAGCACGACGTTGTCATTGTCCAGCAGCGCAAGCGCCTCCGGGCTCGGCGTTCCGCCGGTGCCATCGGCGCCGAACTGCTCCGGGTCGATTGGGGCCTGGGGACCGGCCGCCTCGACCGCCGCCCCGACGCCCTGCGGCTCGGCAGGCGAGCCGGAGACCCCCTCCGGTACGAGCGGGGCGGCCCGCGGGTAGTCGATGCTCTCCGCGGGGATCCCGTCCTGGGGCGTGATGGGCAGGACCGAGGAGACCGGCGACACCCCGCCGGTCTGAGGCACGGCCGCCGGCGGCCGCTCGGTGCTACCGGTCTCGGGCACCGCCGGCAAGGCCCCCGACAGGCCGAGCGCCGGCGATCTCGGCGCATTCGGCGTGGGCGCGGGCGCGCCGCCACCACCGTGCGCGCCGGCGTCGCCCGCGGGCTTCTCGGCGCCGATGTCGCCGGGCCGGCAGATGCCCACCATCGCGTTGATGTTCGCGCCATCCATGTACACCTGCCCGCCGTTCTCATGAACGATGTCGCAGATCTCGCGAATCCCCTCCTCGAAGACGCCGTGCGTCGACGGATACGTGACCATGATGGCCGCCAGGCGATCGGCGTGCTCCTCGGCCTTGGCGCGCAGGTCGTCCATGTCGATGGAGCCGTTCCCGTCCACCTTCACCACGACCACCTTCATGCCCGCCATGACGGCGCTCGCCGGGTTCGTCCCGTGGGCGGAGGAGGGGATGAGGCACACGTCGCGGTGGGCTTCGTCCCGGTCCGCGTGGTAGGCGCGGATGACGAGCAGCCCCGCGTACTCGCCCTGGGCGCCGGAGTTGGGCTGGAGCGAGACGGCCTCGAAGCCCGTGATCGTGGCGAGCCAGGCCGACAGCTCCTCGATGACGACGCGGTACCCCTCGGCCTGCTCCACCGGGGCGAAGGGGTGCAGGTGCGCCCACTCGGGCCACGTCACCGCCTCCATCTCGGCGGTGGCGTTGAGCTTCATGGTGCACGACCCCAGCGGGATCATGCTGGTGTTGAGGGAGAGGTCCCTGGTCTCGAGCCGGTGGATGTAGCGGAGCATCTCCGTCTCGGAGTGGTGGGTGTTGAAGACGGGGTGCTCCATGTAGGGCGACGTGCGCGCCAGCGCCTCGGGCAGCGGCGGCGCCTCGGCGCGCTCGGCCACCGCCCGGGCGTCCTCCCCTTCGCCCCCGAAGGCCGCGGCCACGTCATCCAGGTCCTCCGGCGCCACGGTCTCGTCCAGGGCCACGCCCACGGTGCCGTCGCCGAGGTCGCGCAGGTTGATGCCCCGCTCCCGGGCCGCCTCCAGCACCGCGGCGGCGCTCTTCCCCGACGGACGCACGCGCAGCGTGTCGAACCAGTCGCGGTGCACGATCTCGTGACCGCGGCCCCGCAGCATCTCCGCCAGCGTGGCCGTCAGGTCCCGCACCCGGGTACCGATGCGCCGGAGCCCGTCCGGCCCGTGGTAGACGGCGTACATGCCGGCCATGATGGCCAGCAGCACCTGGGCGGTGCAGATGTTCGAGGTCGCCTTCTCGCGGCGGATGTGCTGCTCGCGCGTCTGGAGCGCCATGCGCAGCGCCCGCTTGCCCTGGGCGTCCACCGAGACGCCGATGATGCGACCGGGCATCTTCCGCTTGAAGGCGTCGCGGGCGGTGATGAATGCCGCGTGGGGGCCCCCGTAGCCCATCGGCACGCCGAAGCGCTGGCTGTTGCCCACCGCCATGTCGGCGCCCCACTCGCCCGGGGGGGTGAGGAGCGTGAGGGCCAGCGGGTCGCAGGCCGCCACCACGAAGGCGCCGGCGGCGTGGGCATCGTCGCACAGGCCCCGCAGGTCACGGACGCGGCCATCGCTGGACGGGTACTGGACGAGCGCGCCGAACACGTCGCCGTCGAAGGCGAAGGCTTCGGGGTCGCCCACGCGCACCTCGATTCCCAGGGGCTCGGCGCGCGTGCGCACCACCTCCACCGTCTGGGGGTGGCAGTCCTCCGCCACCAGGAAGACGTGGCGGTCGCCCGGGGCCTCGCCGGCCGCCATGGCCATGGCCTCGGCGGCGGCCGTGCCCTCGTCCAGGAGCGACGCGTTGGCGATCTCCAGCCCCGTGAGATCGATGAGCATCGTCTGGTAGTTGAGGAGGGCCTCGAGGCGGCCCTGCGCGATCTCGGCCTGGTAGGGCGTGTACTGGGTGTACCAGCCCGGGTTCTCGAGCACGTTCCGCTTGATCACGCCCGGCACCAGGGTGCCGTGATAGCCCATCCCAAGATAGGAGCGGAAGACCCGGTTGGTGGACGCCAGCTCGCGGAGCCGGGCCAGCAGCCGGTCCTCGGGCAGCGCCTCGGGAAGCTCGAGGCCACCCTCCATGCGGATCGCGGCGGGCACGGACTCGCCCACCAGGTCGTCCAGGGACGCCAGCCCCAGTGCGTCCAGCATCTCCCGGACCTCGGCATCGTCCGGTCCGGCGTGACGGTCCAGGAAGCCACGGTGCCGCTCGATCTGCACCGTCAGCCCTCCCCCACGTGCTCGGCGTACGCCTCGGCGTCCATCAGATCCGACAGGCCGGCCTCGTCGGCCACGCGCAGCCGGATCATCCAGCCGGCGCCGTAGGGATCGGTGTTCACCAGGGCAGGATCGTCCTGCAGCGCCGCGTTCGCCTCCACCACCTCGCCTTTCGCCGGGCAGTAGAGGTCGCTGACGGCCTTCACCGCCTCGATGGTGCCGAACGCGGCCATGGCCTCGAACGCGTCGCCGGCGGCGGGAAGCTCGATGAAGACCACGTCGCCGAGCTCGCCCTGGGCGAAGTCGGTGACGCCGACCAGATACACCCGGTCGTCGTCGGTGGCCTTCAGGTACTCGTGCTCCTTCGTGTAGAGCAGCCCCTTCGGGATGTCGGACATCCGCGTTCCTCTTCGTTGGAGCGGTTCGGCTGACAGGCCCGGAAGATAGGAACAGGCGCCCTGGAAGTGGAGGGTCACCGGGTCCCCCGCCTGCGCCTCGCTCATCGTTGGGGGATCGGCGTATCTTGTGACCCACCCCCCTCCCCCGCAGATCGGGCCCACCCGTGAACCTGGATGCCCTCGTGGCTCCCCTGCGAGCCGACGTGGTGAGCGGCGCCGCCGTGGTGGGGCGGACCGCCGCCGACCTCGTGCGCCGTGCGGCCGTGCGCCTGCCGGCGAGCGACGCCGCCGAGTTGCGCCGGGAGCTGGGTGCCCTGGCAGTGAAGATGGTCGAGGCCCAACCGGCCATGGCGCCGCTGGTCTCGCTGGCACGGGATGTCCTGGAAGCGGTGGAGCGAGCCCCCGCGGAGGGCGGGCTCGACGAGGCGCGGAGAGCCGGAGCCCACGCCGCCGAGGCCTTTCGCGAGGAGGTGGAGGCGCGGGCACGGCGCGTGGCGAAGCGCGCGGCGAGGCTCCTTCCCGATGGCTGCACGGTCCTCACCCTCTCCTCGTCGTCGACGGTGCGCGCGGCCCTGGTCGAGGCGGCGGACCGCGGCGTCCGGGTCGTCTGTCTGGAGGGCCGGCCCATGTCCGAGGGCCAGGGTATGGCGGCGGCGCTGGCCCGCGCGGGCATCCCCGTGCTCCTCGCGGTGGACGCCGCGGCCTGGTGCCTCGCCCCGGGGGTCGACCGCGTGCTGCTGGGCGCCGACTCCGTGGGCGACCGCGGCGTCGTGAACAAGATCGGGACGGCGGTGCTGGTGGCCGCCGCGCGGGAGAACATCGACAAGGTCGCGGGCTACCTCGCCGGCCACGCCGCCGAGGTGGGGCACGTGGTGATCTTCGGCGGCGGCCGCGTGGGCCTGCCGCTGGCACGGCGGCTGGAGGCCGTGGCCGACATCCGCGCCACCGTGATGGAGCGCGACGCCGAGCGCGCGCGCTACGTGGCCGAGCGGCTGCCCC
>JAHWKH010000266.1 GCA_019347995.1 Gemmatimonadota bacterium
TGGGGGAGGTTGGAGATGAGCACGTTGGCCTGAGTGACCAGGGGCGTGAGGGTCAACGCCAGGAAGCCCACCAGAGCGAGGAAGAGGCCCAAGCCCACCACGACGGTGGCGAGTCCCCGTCTCCACCCCTTCGAGACGAGGAACCGGACCGCCGGTTCCAGCATGAACGACAGGAAGAGCGCCACCAGCAGCAGGACCAGGAGACCCCGAAGCCGGAACACGAGCCAGAGGCCGGCGATGGTCAGCAGCACGGTGGCGGTCACCATCAAGATCAGTCGGGGTATCCAGGAAGGGAGTTGATCTCGAGACGGGCTCATGACCACATCGTCCCACGGCGGGGGCGGGAATGATGCCAAGTACGCTGGTCCGGTGCGTCTGCCCGTGATGCCCCCGGTCGAGCCCATGCTGGCCACCCTCAGCCGCCAGCTCCCGGTCGAGGATGGATTGCTCTACGAGCCCAAGTGGGACGGGTTCCGCTGCCTGGTCTTCCGCGACCATTCGACGGTGGAGCTCCAGTCGAAGGCGCAGAAATCGCTGACCCGCTACTTCCCGGAGGTGGCCGCCGCCGTGCGCGCCCTGCGACCCCCCCGCTTCGCGCTGGACGGCGAGCTCGTGGTGCCGTCCGAGCGGGGCCTCTCCTTCGACGCCCTTCTCCAGCGCGTGCACCCGGCGGCGAGCCGAGTCGAGAAGCTCGCGGCGGAGACGCCGGCCCTCCTCCTGGTCTTCGACCTCCTGGCCACCGGCGAGAAGACGTCGCTGTTGGAGGCGCCCCTTGAGCGGCGTCGCCCCCGCCTCCAGACGTGGGCGGAGCGGTACCTCGGAGAGGAGAGCGACGGGACGGTGCGTCTATCCCCGGCCACCGTGGAGAGGGAGGTCGCCCTGGAGTGGCTCGAGAAGCTCCGGGGCGTGGACGGCGTGGTCTCCAAGGACCTGGACGCCCCCTACAGGGCGGGTCGCCGCGACGCCATGGTGAAGATCAAGCGCATACGGACCGCCGACTGCGTGGTGGGTGGATTCCGCAGGTCCTCGACCGGCGACGGCGTGGGATCGCTCCTCCTCGGCCTCTTCGACGACGAGGGCCGGCTCCACCACGTGGGCTTCACCTCGGGCCTCACCGATGCGCAGCGCGTGGAGCTGCTGGACCTCCTGGAGCCCTTCGTGGAGGAGCCCGGCTTCACCGGCCGCGCCCCCGGCGGACCGAGCCGATGGAGCCGCGATGGCGGCGGCGCCTTCGAGCCTCTGCGCCCCGAGCTCGTGGTGGAAGTCGCCTACGACCACGTCTCGGGCGGCCGCTTCCGCCACGGCACCCGCTTCGAGCGGTGGCGGCCCGACAAGGCGCCCCGGCAGTGCACGCTGGATCAGATCGAGATGGAGCGGAGTGATGCGATGCGACTGCTGGAGGGCGCCGGCGCCGTGTGAGCGGCCGGACCTCTCCGGCGGCCGCGCCTGTATCACGGCGCATGAGCTTCCCCGCGCCCCTCCTCTTCCTGCTCTCCCCCGCCTCCCTCTCGGGCGTGCGCGGCCGCGCCGTGCTCGAAGGGCGCAGCTCGGCCCCCTTCCTTCCCGCCCTCGAGGCCGACGGCGTGCCCATCGACGACGTCTTCGCCTTCATCAGCTCGCTCTACTTCCGCGGCAAGCGACGCTACGCGCGTGCGTTCGCGCGTCCCCCCGGGGGCGTGGAGGGGGTCCACGTGATCACCTCCGGCCGGGGTCTCGTCGCCGCGGGCACGCGGGTCACCCTGGACGACCTGGCGGCGCTGGCCGCCGTGGACATCAGCCTGGAGAATCCGGGCTACGTGGGCGCGCTGACAGCCAGCGCGGAGCGGCTGCGCCGGGCCGCGGGTCCCGCGTGCGACGTCGTCCTGCTGGGGAGCCTCGCCACCGGCAAGTACGTGGAGCCGCTTCTGGAGGTGTTCGAGGAACGGCTGAGGGTGCCGGAGGCGTTCGTGGGCCGCGGTGACATGAGCCGCGGCGGACTCCTCCTCCGCTGCGTCGACGAGGGAAAGGAGCTGGACTACCGCGTCGTTCGTGGGTTGGACCGGCGCGGGCCGCGTCCACCGCGCCTGCCTCGCGTCGGGCGTGCCCCCTGAGGGCCGTCGCTCACGTCTTCAATGGGCAGACCCCGAGGAATTTTCCCTCAGGGACTCCCCCGCCAGGACCTTTCTCGCTCGCGCGAGCAGTCGGCGAGGCTCGACGGGCTTGGTGAGGAAGTCCACGCATCCCAATCGCGCGGCCCTGGCCTCACCATCGGCCGAGGTGTCGGCGGTGACCACCATCACCTGCGTGTCCCCGAGCCCGTTGGGGCTCTCGCGCAGGCGCCGCAGAAGCTCCCACCCGTCCATCCGGGGGAGCCCGATGTCCAGGATCACCAGGTCCGGCCGGCGCTCCTTGATGGCCGCCAGCCCCTGCTCGCCATCCTCCGCGACGGAGACGACGTAGCCCCCGTACTCCAGGATCGTCCTGAAGATGTCACGGTTTTCCTCGTTGTCCTCGACGACGAGGATCTCTCCTTTCTCCACGGGTCACGATACCGTATTGATGGAATCCGGGGGTGAGGCCACGCCCTTCCCCATCGAGCCACATCCTCGTCCGAGCCGCACGTCGCGTGCCAGCGTAAGGAATCCTCGCGCCGGGATCGCCCCCGCGCCACGAAAAAACGGGCCCCCCGGCACGACCGGGGGACCCGCTTCGTCCCTGGGCGCGAGCGCGGTCCAGCCTCAGCGACCGCCGTCCGGCCTCAGCGCCTTCAGCGGCTGATGTCGGCCACGGCCGCGGTGCCCGCGCCGGCGTAGTCTACGACCAGCGTCACCCGGCGATTCTCCCATCCCGCGGTCCCGGGGCCCGACGCGTCGGGCCTGACCTGCCGGGGCGGGCTCTCCCCGTAACTCAAGGTGCGGATGCCGGCCCCGTCGAGACCGGAGCTATCCACCAGGTAGTCGCGCACGGCGTTCGCGCGGCGCAGGCCGAGGCGGTAGTTGTACTCCTCGCTGCCCGCCGGGTCGGTGAAGCCCTCCACCGTGACCAGCGTTTCGGCGCCGTGGCGCCGCACCAACTCGGCGAAGCGGTCCAGCACGGGCAGGGCGGGCGACGTGAGCTCCGCCTCGTCGAAGCCGAAGTGAACGGGCGGAGTGACGCGCAGCGCCGTCTCGAGGCGCTCCACCGTCACGTCGAACTCCTCCTCGAGAGCGGCGATGTCGCGCTGGAGCGCGTCGAGCCGGGCCTCCACGGCGTCCACGCGGGCGCCGAGGCGCGCTTCCACGGCCTCGTCGCCCTGGCGCATCTCCTGGCGGACCTCGGCGATGGTGCTCCGGAATTCGTCCTCGCCCACGTGGGCACATGCGCCCACCAGGGGGACGAGCACCAGGAGCGCGAGCAAACGAACATGCGGGTGGGGGGGGCGGGCAACCGTCGACCATGGTTCCCCTCCTTCGGTTGAACGGGAAACTCTGGTCTGCCGGCGTAACACGATCGGATCCCCGGGGGACTCGATCCGGTCGCTGCAGACAACTCAGATTGTTCGGGAAATGTACACAGCACGAGGGGTGCCACGCCAGCCCAGGGGGCCTACATGTCAAACGTCCACCACAGGACCGCCGGCCGACGACGGCGGAGCGGAGTCTCGACCGCGCGCGGGTTCCGGAGCACCCGTGGCGCGTTGTGCGGCACCTCGTCACGGTCGGCCTTGCTGGCGCTGTTGTTGGCGGCGGCCTGCGGCGGCGAGCCGCCAGCGGCGGACGGGGACGACCCCGCGGCGGCGAACCCCCTCCTGCGTCCGGCGGACTTCCAGGACACGGCCCCACCCAACACGTCCCTCGACGAGCAGGGCTTCGCGCCCTTCGGAGAGGTGGCGGAGGGCATGGGGGTCGTCGAGAGCCTCCACGCCGGATATGGCGACGGGCCGCCACGGGGCGAGGATGGCGTCTACCAGGCCATGGCCATCGCCCGGGGCGACGCGTACCTCGACGAGTTCCCCGAGCTGGACAGGATCGAGCGCGCGACGG
>JAHWKH010000267.1 GCA_019347995.1 Gemmatimonadota bacterium
GGTAGGAGCGTAGGCCCCACGAGCGGTCCGAAAGGCGTGGTCGGAGGTAGCGTGCCCGGCGACGCGACGACCACGCCCCGGGGCCGCGAGGCGAGAACGGGGACGCGTGAAGGAGGTGCCGGTGCAGGGCGACGAGGGCGGCAGCGCGAGCCGCGACGAGATGGCCGAGGACGGCCGGACCCTTCTCGTCCGCGTCTCCGGCCGTGACAAGCCCGGCATCACCGCCGCCCTCCTCGCGGCGCTCGCCCGGGGGACGGGAGCGGAGACGGCGTACCTGTCGCTCACACGGGGCGACGGCGGCCAGAACCTCATCGGCCCGGAGCTGGACGAGGGGCTGGGCGTGGTCCGGACCGGGGAGCTGCTCGCCGCCAGGGAGCTGGACGGCGGCCGCCAGTTCTTCACCCGCGCCTTCGACTACGGCTACTCCAAGAGCGCCCAGGAGGCGTTCTCGAACTGGCCGCGCGAGGAGCTGCTGCGCGACGTGGTGTGGGTGGTGCGCGCCTTCCGGCCCCAGGTCGTGGTGTCGGTCTTCAGCGGCACGCCCTCCGACGGCCATGGCCAGCACCAGGCCGCGGGCATCATGGCCCGGGAAGCGTTCCGGGTCGCGGCCGATCCCGGCCGCTTCCCCGACCAGCTCGCCGAGGGCGTCGCGCCGTGGCAGCCGTCGAAGCTCTACCGGCTCGCGTGGCGCGACCCGGAGGCCGCCTCCGACACCGTGCCCACCGGGGATTTCGATCCGCTGCTGGGCCGCTCGTGGTATCAGCTCGCCATGGAGAGCCGCAGCCAGCACCGCTCCCAGGCCATGGGGGCCGCGAGGCCGGCCGGCCGCCGCTCCTCGGGCCTCGTGCTGGAGGAGAGCGTGGTGGACGCCGCGCCGGGCGCGGGGCTGTTCGCGGGCGTGGACACGGCGCTGGCCGCCCTCGCCGGCGAGCTCGGCGCCGGGAAGGACGCCGCCCGCAGCCACATCCGGGGCTACCGCGAAGCCCTTCGCGAGGCGGAGGCGTCCCTCTCGGCCCTGCGACCCTGGGTGGCCGCGCCCGCCCTGGCCCGGGGTCTCGGCCACCTCGCGGAGGTGGAGCGGGCGGCCCGGGCCGACGGCGCCCGGGGCGCCGCTCTGGGGCGGGCCGTGGAGCGCCGCGTCGAGGTGGGGCGCAAGGCGCTGCTGGCGGCGTCCGGCGTGACCCTCGACGTCACCGTGGACGAGGGCCTCGTGGTGCCGGGCGAGGCCGTCTCGGTCACGGTGGAGGTGTGGAACGGCGGTCCCTATCCCGTGGACGAGGCCTCGGCCCTCCTCCACATGCCCCCCGGGTGGTCGGCCGAGCCGCTGCTGGAGCCCCTGGAAGGGGGCCAGCGCTTCGGGCGGGCGCGGGCGACGGGCCGCGCTCCCCGGGAGGTCGCCGCGAGCGGACGACTCGATCCCGGCGAGCTGGCCCGCTGGCGCTTCCGCGTCGCGCTGCCCCATGACGCGGACCTCTCCAGGCTCTACTACCTGGAGCGGGAGCGCGACGGCGGGATGTACCGCTGGCCCGACGATCCGGAGCTGCGCGGGCGAGCGAAGGACCCGCCCCCCGTGCACGGCGAGGCGCGTCTCGTGGTGCGCGTGCCGGTGGACGGGAGCCTCACGGAGGTGCCCGCCGCCCCCCGCCGCGCCGCCCGGCACGTGGAGGTGGACAGGGCCGAGGGCGAGGTCCGGGAGCCGCTCCTGGTGGTGCCCGCGGTGTCCGTGGGCCTGTCTCCCCGCACCATGGCGTGGCCCGTCTCGCTCCACGAGGAGCGGACGCTGTCGGTGACGCTGGCGGCGGAGGCGGCCGCCGGCGTGCGGGGGACGCTGGAGATGGAGGCGCCGCCCGGCTGGACGGCGGAGCCGCGCTCCATCCCCTTCGCGTTCGACGGTCCGGGACAGGAGCGCTCCCTGGAGGTCCGGGTGCGCCCGCCGGCGAGCCTCGCCCCGGGGCGCCACCTCCTGAAGGCCGTGGCGGTGACGGACGACGGCCGCAGGTTCGAGGAGGCTCTGCGTGTGGTCGATTACCCGCACATCGAGCGTGTCGCCATGTTCGACCCCGCCGAGACCGTCGTCTCGGCGGCGCCCGTCGCCGTGGCCGAGGGCCGGCGCGTGGCCTACGTGATGGGCTCGGGCGACGATGGGTACCGGGTCCTGCGCCAGCTCGGCGCCGACGTGGAGCTCCTTGACCCGGAGCGCGTGCGCCGCGGTGACTTCGCCGGATTCGACGTCGTGGTTCTCGGCGTGCGCGCGTACGAGACGCGGCCCGACCTGGTCGCCTCGAACGAGGCGCTCCTGGACTTCGCCCGCGCGGGCGGCACGGTGGTCGTCCAGTACAACAGGTACGAGTACCCCCAGGGGGGCTTCGCGCCCTACCCGCTGGACATCTCGAGGCCCCACGACAGGATCACCGATCCGGCCGCGCCCGTGCGCCTGCTGCGCCCCGACGCCCCCGTGTTCACCACGCCGAACCGCATCACCGACGAGGACTTCGCAGGCTGGGTGCAGGAGCGCGGGCTCTACTTCCTGGGCGAGTGGGACCCTCGCTACACGCCCCTGCTGGAGATGGCCGATCCGGGCGAGGAGCCCACCCGGGGCGCCCTCGTCGTGGCGCCCCTGGGCGAGGGGCTCTACGTCTACACCGGGCTGGCGTTCTTCCGGCAGTTCCCCGTGGGCGTCCCGGGCGCCTATCGGCTCTTCGCCAACCTGGTCTCCCTCGACGCCGCGGCGTGGAACCGGCACGTCGCACAGAACGGCGGAGCACGCTGAGTCGGCCGAGCGGGGCGCGGCTGGCGCTCCTCCTCGTGGCCGTCGCGGCCGCATGTCGGGGCGAGCCCGAGCGCGTGCTGACGGTGGCCGTCAAGGAGACGGGCCCGGTGGAGCAGCGCCTGGCGTCGGCTTTCGAGGCGGCCCATCCCGGCGTGAGCGTGCGTCTGCTGGAGACGGCGGCCCTGCCCCCGCCCGCGGGCGAGGCCGTGGCGGCCGACGTCTGGTGGGGCGCCGACGCGTTCGCCATGGCCGCCGCGGCCGGGGACGGACGGCTCGCGCCGCTCCCGCCCGCCGCGCCCCCTTCGCCGCACGCGCGCTGGCTGCCGGTGGAGCGGATCCACCCGGTCCTGGCCTTCAACGTCGACTCCGTGTCGCGGGGCGCGGCTCCCCGCGACGTCCGGGTGCTCTTCCACCCGCTCTGGCGGGGGCGGCTCCTCCTGCCCGATCCCGCCGGCTCGGCGCTGGGACGGGCGCTGGTGGGCTGGGCCATGGACGCGGAGCGGGTGCGCACCGGGGACGAGACGGCGGGCGTCGACTGGCTCCGGCGGCTCGACGCGTCGGTAGTGGCCTACGTCCCGGAGCGGGAGATCATGCGGGCGCTGGCGGCGGGACGCGGCACGGTCGCGGTGGCGGACCTGAGAGACGCGGCGCGAGCCCGGGCCGACGGTCTGCCCGTGGACTACGTCGCCCTCGAGGGAGGCCCGCCGCCGATCACCCGGGGCATGGCCATGCTGCCGGAGGCGGATACGGCCCTGGCCGGCGCGTTCATGGCGCTGGCCGCGGGAGAGCCCGGGCGCTCGCTGCTCGTGGCGGAGTACCGTCTGCCGGCGGACGGCGCGGGGGGCGAGGGACGTTCGGGTGGCGACGGCCGCGCGGGTGCCGAGGCTGGCGAGGGCCGCGAGGGAGGTGCCGGCGTCGCGGAGGCCCCGGACGGCGGTGCCGAGCCGTCATGGGCCCGGGAGGCCCGGCAGCGGCTCCCCGTGGCGCCGATCCGCGTCGACACGGTGGCGGCGCACCTGGACCGCTGGCTCGGCCGCTGGCGGGTCGAGGCCCGGGGCCGGGGCGCGCCCGGCACGATGAACCGGCACAGGGAGGAGTGAGCATGGTCGATCCGGCGGACCGCTCGGGGGACGAGGACGAGGGCCCCATCGGGATCTTCCCGAACTGGTGGTGGCTCTACGGGTCCGTCGTGCTCT
>JAHWKH010000268.1 GCA_019347995.1 Gemmatimonadota bacterium
CCCGGATCCATGCCGAAAAGGTAACCACGACGTCCCGACGCACCCATTTCGGCCCCTACTCGGCCGCTTCGGACGGCTGCGTCGGAGAGCATGCAACTTGCATCTGGAAATTCCGGAGGGGGCTCGCGGCCGCGGAACCCCTTCCGGATCGACGATTCCTTGGTGAAGAGCAACGACGAGGCGGGGCAGAGGACATGGACGCCAGCGATCGCGACGGTACCACCGGAACGCATACGGAGGGGAAGGAGGAGCGGCGCCTGCCGCGGGGGATCGCCGCGGCGGTCGCCGGCCTGGCGCTGGCGTCGGGTATCTGGTGGGCCGGCGCCTCGGCGGCCGACACGATCGAGGGTGCCACGCCCCAGCTCCAGGACCGGAGCGAGGTGGCGGGTCTGGACGCGGCGGCCGTGGCCCCCGCCCGCGACCTCAGCGACGCCTTCGTCAACATCGCCGCGGCGACCACCCCTGCGGTGGTGCGCCTCGAGGTGGAGGTGCCGGTCACCGCAGGCCGCCAGGAGCAGATGAGGGAGATCCCCGAGCCCTTCCGGCGCTTCTTCGAGATGCCCCCCGGCGGAGGCGGGGGGGCGCCCGACATGCCGGACTTCCGCCTCGGCGGAGGCTCCGGATTCATCGTCTCGCCCGACGGGCTCATCCTCACCAATGCCCACGTGGTGGGCGCGGCGAGCCAGATCACGGTGCACCTGCAGGACCGCCGCCGCTTCCAGGCCGAGCTCGTGGGCTCCGATCCCACCACGGACGTGGCGCTCGTGCGCATCGACGCTTCGGGGCTGCCGACGCTGCCCCTGGGCAACTCCGACGACGTGCGCGTGGGCGACTGGGTGGTGGCGGTGGGGAACCCGGGCCTCGGCGGCGCCGGCAGCCAGCTCGACTACACGGTCACCGCCGGCATCATCAGCGCCATCGGCCGGCCCCTGGGCCTCATCGGCCAGGAGCTCCCCGAGGAGATCGCCCCCTACGCCATCGAGAACTTCCTGCAGACGGACGCGGTCATCAATCCGGGCAACTCCGGGGGGCCCATGGTCGACCTGAACGGCCGCGTGGTGGGCATCAACTCCGCCATCGCCAGCCGCTCCGGCTACTACCAGGGCTACGGCTTCGCGCTCCCCATCAATCTCGCCCATCGGGTGATGGAGGACCTGCTCGAGTTCGGCGTCGTGCGGCGCCCGCTGCTCGGGGTGCGCATCGAGTCCATCACCCCCGAGGACGCCGCGTACTACAGGCTGCCGTCCATCGCCGGCATCCTGGTCCAGGGCGTCGAGCCCGGCGGCCCCGCCGAGGAGGCGGGCCTGGAGCCCGGCGACGTCATCGTGGCCGTGGACGGCGTGCAGGTCGCCACCGCGGGCGACCTCCAGCAGCGCATCGCCCAGAGTCGTCCCGGCGCGGAGGTGGACATCACCTACTACCGCGACGGTGAGCCGGAAACGACGGAGATCGAGCTGGGTCAGGCCAGTCTCGAACGGTCTGCGGCGGTCGCCGAGGCGCCCGCCGCCCCGGAGGCCGTGGGATCCTCCCTGGGCATGCGGGTCGAGGATCTGGACGCGGCCACCGCGCGGCGGATGGGCTTCGAGTCCGCCCCCGATGGGCCGGTCATCGTAGAGGTGCAGCCCCTGGGGCCGGCGGCACGGCGCGGCATCCGACCGGGCATGGTCATCGCCCGGGTGAACGAGCGGCCGGTGGAGACCGCCGAGGACGTGCGGCGGGCGCTGGAGGCGATGGAGCCGGGAGGGATCGCGTCCCTTCTGGTGCGGTTCCCCGACGGCACGACACGCATCGTCAACGTGCGCATGCCACGCTGACGCGCGCGAAGGTCCGCCGGGGCTCCCGGCGGTCGACACGGAGACGCCCGCCGGGGCCCCCGACGCGGCGGGCGACACAGAAAACGTTCGAGGCCCATAGGGCCGGGATGGACCCGTGGTCGAATTCATGAAGGGAGGCGAGAAGGAAGAGCTCCGGGCGGGGCGGCTGCTCATCGCGTCCAACCGCCTCCCCATCTCGCTGAGGCAGGACGAGGACGGAACGTGGCTGCGCGAGCCCGGCTCGGGAGGCCTGGTGACGGCCCTCGAGCCCGTTCTGCGCAAGAGTGGCGGCGTCTGGGTCGGCTGGCCCGGTGTCCTGGACGGGCAGATCCCCGACCTGGACGAGGTGCTGTCCCGGGAATCGGGCGACGCGCCCTACGCGGTGGAGCCTGTTTCCCTCACCGCCGACGAGCGGCGCGACTTCTACCAGGGGTTCGCCAACGAGATCCTGTGGCCGTTGTGCCACGGTCTCCAGAGCCGCTGCAACTACCAGAGCCGCTACTGGGATGCCTATCGGCGCGTGAACCGCCGCTTCTCCGACGCCATCGCCCGGGTGGCGCAGCCGGGGGATTTCATCTGGGTCCACGACTACCACCTCATGGCCGTGGGCGAGGAGCTCCGGCGCCGGGGCCTGCGCCAGCGGGTGGGCTTCTTCCTCCACATCCCGTTCCCGCCCCTCGACGTCTTCGAGCAGCTCCCGTGGGCCGAGGAGGTGCTGGACTCGCTCCTGCGCTTCGACGGCGTCGGCTTCCAGACGCGGCGTGACCTGCGCAACTTCATCCACTGCGTCGAGGCGCTGGCCGACGAGGACGTGGTGGTGGACGGCGATGCGGAGACGGTGCGTGTGCCGGGAGACGGCCGCACGGTACAGGTGGGGGCGTATCCCATCTCCATCGACCTCGAGGCCTTCGAGGGCGGCGCCGGGGAGGCGCGTGTCACCCGCCAGGTCCAGGCGCTCCGGCGCGAGCTCAAGGCCGAGCGGGTGATCCTGGGCGTGGACCGGCTCGACTACACCAAGGGGATTCCCCAGAAGCTCCTGGGCCTGGAGCGGGCGCTGGAGAAGTATCCGCACCTGCGTGGCCGTGTCACGCTCTTCCAGCTCGTGGTGCCCAGCCGGGAGCGGATTCCCGAGTACAACCGCATGAAGAAGGAGATCGAGGGCCTGGTGGGGCGCATCAACGGCCGCTTCACCCGGGGCGGATGGGCACCGATCCTGTACCGCTTCGGCACCTGGGAGCAGCACGAGCTGCTGGCCTACTACCGCCTCGCCCACGTGGCGCTGGTGACGCCGCTGCGAGATGGAATGAACCTCGTCTCGAAGGAGTACGTGGCGGCCAGCGTGGACGGCGACGGCGTGCTCGTCCTCTCGTCCTTCGCGGGCTCGGCCGACGAGCTCCGGGACGGAGCGCTCCTGGTCAATCCCAACGACGTCGAGGCCGTCGCCGACGCCATCCACGTCGCGTGCTCCATGGAGGCGGGGGAGAGGGGCCGCCGCATGGCCATGCTCCGCGACCAGGTCCGGGACCACGACGTCTTCCGATGGGTGGACGGCTTCCTCGAGGCCAACGCGCCTCCGTCGGGAGGCGGGCCTCCCCCCGGTGAGGAGGGGGCGCCGCTGCAACGCCGGTCCGCCTGGCCGCCGCGCCGGCCCCGGGTCGCCCGGCCCGAACCGGACCACCTGCCGCTGCCCGGCGCCCGCCCGCGGGATTGACGGGCCCGTTCGGAACCCCGACGCCACTCCCGCGGTCTAACAGAACGAGGGAGCCGGCTACCGGCGGCCCTCGCTTTCGCATCGAGACATCCCTACAGCCCGACCCGCCGTGCCCGCACGCACGACCGTATCGCGCCTGCTTCCCCACGCCATCCTGGTAGTCGTGGGATTCCTCGGTATCGTGGGCGTGCGCACCTTCCAGCGCTTCCAACCGGCGGCCATCACCCTCGGTCCACAGACGACGCTCTACTTCAAGGACGATCCGCCGCTCGCCACGCGGGTGCACGAAGCCATCCACCGACGTCAGATGCGCGACAAGTCGTGGGCGGGCCGGGTCTTCAGCGCGCTCCGCTACAACTTCGATTACGGCTACCGGCTCGAGGAGGAGGCGGAGGCCAAGGCGGGGGAGATCTGCCTCCAGATCCACAAGTT
>JAHWKH010000269.1 GCA_019347995.1 Gemmatimonadota bacterium
CGCCACGACCAGCGAGCCGCTCGTCGCCACGCTCCGCCGGGCCATCAGAAGGACGTTCCCAGGCGCAGGTAGAGGCCCGGGTCGCGACCGTCGGCGAAGGGTAGCGCGACACCGGTCCGGACGTCCGCCAGGATCGAGAAGAAGGTGAGGGATCGCACAGTGACCTCGGCGCCCGCCGACGCGAGCGTGGACCGGCGCGGGTTCTGGAAGGCGGGATGGCTCCCCTCCGGACCCCACGCGTTGCCCGCGTCGAGGAAGAAGGCGCCGGCCACGCGGTCGATGTGCAGCGGCAGGAGCCCCCAACCCTGGTTCACCATCGCCAGCGGGAAGCGGTACTCGCCCGACACCGACCACGCGGTCCTGCCGAAGCGGTCTCCGTTCACGTAGCCCCGCACGGGAAAGGTGTAGGCGCGCCCGCCGAACAGCGCCGCGCCGGTGAAGCTCTCGGCCTGGCCCGCGGAGCCGCCCACCTCGAAGTGGAACGGGTCCGCGCCGGGCCCTGCGGCGACGCCGCCCGACCCCCGCAGGGCCACCACGTGATCGGAGAATCCGAAGACGGGGAAGGAATGATAGCCCCGCGCCCGCCCCACCACCTCCTGGAAGCTCCGGTCGGCGCCCTCGACGCCCGAGAGGGTGTCGGGGAGATCGAGCACGGATCGGAGCCGCCCCCGCACCGAGACCGCCACGCCGTCCTCCAGGCCCAGGGCGAAGGCGTGGGAGCGCGCCGTGGAGAAGGAGAGGGTTGCGCTGGCGTCGGCGAGCCGGCTCGCCGGGCGCTCCAGCCGGTAGTTCCGCGACGGCTCCAGCGCCTGGTCCAGGAGCTCGCGTCGCTCCCACACCAGCCCCCCCGTCACGGACAGCCCGGTGAAGGACCGGAATCGCCGGACCGGGAAGGAGGCGCCGGCCGAGAGCCTCCGCTCCCGCTCACGGAGGAAGAGGGTGTCCGTGGGCGCATCGGGCCCCGAGGAGGTCAGCACCGGCCCGGCCCCGTCCCACGACTGGTCGACCGTCACGGCCAGCACCGGGCTGCCCAGGCCGGCCCACGCCCACGTCACGAAGCCGTCGGTCCGCCCTCCGGAAGTGGACGCGGTGAGGGCGGCACCCAGCGCGTGTCGGCCCACCAGGTCGGCCGCCGAGGTGGCGAATCCGAAACCCGGTCCCAGCACCTCCTGACGCCGGCCTCCGGGGAGCGCCACGTCGACGCCCTCCCGGTAGAGGGGCTCCCAGAAGCGGGGCCGGAGCGTGGACCATGGGCGGTAGTCCCGCACCGCCGTGTCTTCCTCAAGCGCACGGTCCTCGACGGCGGCCGGGGGCGACGCGGCGGGAGCGGCCCCGGCCACCACCGGCCGAACGCCGAAGCGGGGGTCGGCCGGAAGGGGCTCGAACCAGGCGGACGGCTCGTAGGGAAGACGCGCCACCTCCCATCCGTCGGCGTGGTGCTCCGAGAGGTGGATCCAGCGGCCCAGGGGATCCACCGAGGGGAAGGCGACGGCCGTGAGGACGTTCGTCACCTGCCGCACGGGACCCGCGGGCCGCCCGGTGCCGGGGTCGACGGCCACGGCGTACAGGTTCGCGATGCCGGTGCGGTCCGAGGCCCACAGCAGCGTGCCGTCGGGGGCCCAAGCCGGGGCCAGGTCCAGCGCCCCGTCGCGGGTGAGCCGGGCCACCTCCGCCCCGTCCCTGTCCAGCACGACGACGTCGGAGGCCGCCCCCCTCTCCCAGCGCACGGCGGCGATCCAGCGGCCGTCGGGAGACACGGCGGGAAAGCCCCAGGGACGGTCGAGGCGGGGCTCGGTGAGGGTGCGCACAGCGCCGTCGTTCGGGTCCACCTCCACCAGGTAGGCGCGTCCCCCTTCCGTGCGCAGGGCCACGATGCGTCCGTCCGGCGCCACGGAGGGGTGGTCGAGCCGCTCTCCGTCGGTGAGGCGCCGGACCTCGCCGTCGGAGCCCACCACCCACAGGTCCGCGAAGAGGTGGTAGGGGTCGGCATACTCGAGCTGGGAGAACACGATGTCCCCCCCGGGCGTCCAGTCGAAGAGCGCGACGCCGTTGGTGCGCGTCAGCCGCCGCGACCCCGAGCCGTCCAGGCCCGCCACCCTGAGCTGGCTGTCGCTCCTCCCGTCGGCCCGTGCGTAGACGAGGCGCCGCCCGTCGGGCGACACCGATGGACGCGCCCCCTGGCGGGCGCCCTCGGTGAGCGTCTCCAGGGGCGTGCTCGGGCCGGCCGCGACGCGGGCGCGGGTCGTGTCGAGCTCCGCCTCCAGCTCGGCGCGCCACGCATCCCACGCATCGCTGAAGGATTCGCCGAACGCGTCGCGCGCCGCGGCGTTCAGGCGGTACGGAATCCACTGGTCCGCCACCGCGTCGGCGAAGCGGCCCATCCGCTCCGGCCCGTGACGTTCCAGCAGCCAGTCGAGGAAGAGGGAGCCGTAGACGTAGGGTCGGGAGCCTCCGGGCCACAGGGGCGACTCCCCCGTGGCCTCGTCCAGGTCCTCGAAGCGGCCCTCGGCCAGGGCGGTTCGCAGCACCATTTCGTGATAGGTCCCGTGGACGCGCCCCGACGGGGTGAGGGCCGACTCGTAGTAGGTGGCCAAGCCTTCGACCACCCATCGCGGCGTCCCCGCCTGCGGGAAGAACGGCCAGGGCGCCGGAACGCGGCCGAAGACGCCGCGCAGAAGCCGCCCCAGAGGCCCGGTCATGTCCAGGTGGAGGACGTGCGCCAGCTCGTGCGTCACCACGAGGTCGATCCAGTCGTGGAAGTACGAGAGGGCGAAGCCGTCCACGGGCGGCCGGGCGAAGAGCGTGACGCGCCGGAAGGGCACGACTCCGGCGAAGCCGTTGGAGACGTCGGCGTGGTCGGTGACCAGGATCTCCACCCGGCCGTCGGGCGGCTCGACGAACGCGTCCGTCAGCCGGGCCCAGGCCGCCTCGGCCCGGTCGGCGGCCAGACGGCCCACGTCCTCCAGCCCCGACGGAAAGGTGACACGGAAGTGCCGCGTCTCCAGCGTGCGCCACGCCTCGTCCGGGGGAACCTGGCCCGCGGCGTGCGGTGGAGCCGTCAGCGCCAGGAGCACGGCCACCAGCAGGGCGATCACCTTGTCGCGCCGTGACGCCGTCACCACCCTTGTTCCCCGCTGACCTCGAGCAATGGACCGAGCATGGCTGACCAAGAGAGCCTCTGGTACCGCATCGGATATGGACTGGAGCACGCCCGCGGTGCGGCGCCGGGCGGCCTGCGCCTCCGCTCCCTCACCGAGCGTCGGGACGACAAGGTGACGCCCCGGGCTCCGGCGCGTCCAGCCGCCACCGGCGGCGAGGAGCGTGACGACGGGTACGACGCGGTGCTGGCCGCGCTCGCCGCCGCCCTGGGATCCAGGGCTCTCCGCCTGGTGCCGGCGCGCCGTCGTCCCGGTCTCGGAGGCTTGCTGAAGGCGGGTGCTGCGGGGGCGGGGGCCGCCGTGCTGCGCGAGCTCGTGCGCCCGCTGGTGGCGCCGCGGGCCGACGGACGCACGCTCCAGGAGGCCATGGGCGACGCGGCGGTGGCAGGCAGCGCCCGGGGCCTCCTCTACGGCGCGCTGGTGGAGCCTCGGCTGCCGGGGCCGCCGCTGGTGCGGGGACTCCTCTTCGGCTACGTGGAGTACCTGGCCTCGCCGTGGGGCGGCCTCACCCGGCTGGCGGGCCGGAGCGCTCCCCATCGCCGGGTGCCGCTCCTGTCTTCCCTCTTCGACGACCTGGGCCCCGAAGGCGACACGCTGGCGGACCACATGGTCTACGCGGTGGCCCTGGGGCTCCTGTACGGCTCGGGCGACGATGAAGAGCACGAAGCGGAGGGCTGACGCCTATCGAAGCTCCAGGAGCGGCACCTCGCTCCCGGCCGGCGACAGCTCCGCCTCGAGGCGCCGGGCCACCATCGAGTCGGGGCAGATCGCCACGCGCAGCTCCCCGTCGTCCGGTCC
>JAHWKH010000026.1 GCA_019347995.1 Gemmatimonadota bacterium
TCGGCCCGGCCCACGGCCACCTCGGCCTGCCGGACGTCGAGGGGGCTCACCGCGCCCACGGCCTCCTGGCCCCGCGCCAGCCGCAGGTTGAGGCGGGCCCGCTCCAGCTCGCGCTCGGCCAGCTGGCGGCTCTCCCGCTGGCGCAGGACCTCCAGGTAGGCCCGGGTCACGTCGAGGACGAGCGTCGCCTCCTCGGTCCGGATCCGGCCCAGGGTGGCGTCCCGGGATGCCCGCGCCTCTCCCGGGGCGAGCACCGCCGAGCCGTCGAGCCGGAGCGAGAGCCCCGCGTTGTAGTTGGAGAAGTAGAAGGAGGGCTGCTCTCCGAACGTGATGCTTCCGAAGCGCTCCTGGCCGGCTCCCTGCCAGGCGATCCCCGAGCTCACCGACGCCGAGGGGAGGAGCGAGGCCCACGCGGAGCGGACGTCCCAGTCCGCCACCTCGAGATCGTTGCGCGTGGCCTGGTAGACCGGGTTGTGGCGCTGCGCGAGGGCGATGGCATCGCCCAGCGAGAGCCCGTCCGCCAGCGACGGCTCCTGCGCCTCCACCGGCCGCGCGACGGCGGCCGTGACGAGCACCAGGGCGAATGTCGAGCGCGCCCCGGCGTGTCGGCGCATCCTCAACGGCATCCCCTCCTGGCCCGGCCGGCCCCGGGTGGTGGTATCGGTCTCGGGAGAAGCGGAGCGGTACTGGCTCCTGGTCCTCTACGGGGCTGGGCCGGTCATGGTTTTCGGCCCGACCCGGAAGGTACGACGGGAGGCGTGGCGCAGAACAGGTCGTGGAGGACCCGTCAGATCTCGGTGCGCACCGCGCGGTAGTCGAGCGCGGGGATCGCCACCTGGAGCACGCGTCCCCGGGAATCGAACCACACCTCGTGGAGCTGCTCCCCTCCGGAGAGCACCACGTGTCGTGCCTGGACGCTCTCGGCGCCGACGCGGAGCGTCTCGGTGCCCGCGTCCCGGACTTCGAGCCGCGTCTGGACGCCGGCACGGGGCACGATCACCGGAACGGCGCCGCCCCGGTCCGCGGCGGGGCCCACGAAGTAGTACTGGTGGGCCACGCCCTCGTCGAGGAGGAGCGTGCCCTCGCCGCCGCGGTACTCCCGTTCCCGCTCGCCCGATTCGGAGCGGGTCCGGGCGACGAAGCGCCGATCCGTTGCGGTGACCGCCACGGTGACCACCTGGTCGCCGGACACCTCCACCTGATAGGCCGACAGGGCGAAGTCCGCTCCGGCGCGCAGGAGGGGGCGCAGCTCGCGGCGTCCGGTGGGCATCTCCATCTCCACGACCGCGTTGGCGAGGACGTGGGCGTCGTCGCCCGCGCCCACCCGGCGGATGGTGAACGTCTCGGTGCCCACCTGGGTGCCGCCCCGGTAGATCTGGAACGTGCCCTCGTCGAGGACCACGTTCTGGGCGGGCGCGTCTCCGACGGCGAGACCCGCGGCCATGACGGCGGCGAGGGCCGGGGCGAGGATGCGTCTGTCCATGGAGCTTCGTCTCCTGCCGGAGGCGTGTGTGGGCCGAACCCCCCGGCTTCGGGGGACCTGCACTGATACACCCGCGCCTTCGGGGTGGTCCTCGCCCCGGGGATCCCTCAGGCGCCGACACGGGCCCGGGTGAGGGCCGACGCGAGGGCGCGTACGTAGCGGCGGAACACCGCTTCACCCTTGGCCGCCGTGGCCCGGGACGGGTAGCCGACCACCCCCTGTGAGGCCGCCGGGGGTGTGGGCATCCTCCCTCGCATGTATCTTCTCGAGTGACGGTCCGTCGGCGAGACGTCCTGGATCTGTTCGGCGCGCACGCGTTCGGGGGCCAGGTGCAGCATGAGGGACGTCTCGAGCTCGCCCGCGTGCTCCGCCACCGCCGTGCCCTCCAGCACATCACTCACGTCGATGGCGTAGAGGTCGACCACGGTGGTCACCGAGTCCGCCGTGAGGGCCATGAGGAGCGCGTCCAGGTGGGGATCATAGCGATGGGCCGTCAGGAGGATCATCTCCGCGACGCCGTGGTCCTCCCAGGCCGCCAGCAGCTCGTTCACCGCCCGGTGGAGGGTCTTGCGGCGCAGCGTCGCGGTTCCCGCGTAGGCTCCGGCCCGGGGTCCGGTGACGCCGTAGGCGAAGGTCGGCGCCAGGAGGATCTGGCAGTCGCGCGAGACCTCGCGGCACACGGCCTCCGCGATGAAGGTGTTGGTGCCCAGAGGAAGGTGGGGGCCGTGCTGCTCGAGGGCGCCCACGGGAAGGAGAAGGCGGGCGTCGCGCGCCAGGGCCCGCCCCACCTCCGGCCACGTCAGCTCGGCCAGGGCGTATGACTTCGGACGCATCCGCCGCTCCATCGGAAGGGACCCGGTCCAGGGGGCGCGGACCCCGTGGAGCCCGAGGGGTTCCCCAAGCCATGGCGCCGTGGGCCGCGCTCGTTCTCGTGGCGGCCTGGACCGCCCGTCCGTCGGCGTGGTGGCTGGCCGGTGCCGCGGTCGCGCTGGCCGTGGCGGCGGCGCGCCCTCCCCGCACCCTCGCGGCGCGCCTCGGGACCGCTCTGCTGGTGGGCGCCGTCGTCCTGGGCTTCGGCGCCCACCAGCGCCTCGAGCGCCTCTCCACCGACTGGGCCGGCTACTGGGAGGCGCGCGAGACCTCCGTCTCGGGAGAGCTGGGGGAGGTCCTGGACCGGCTGCTGGGGGACGGCGAGGCCGCCGCCCTGAGCCTCGCCGCGGGAGCTGCCGACCCCGCTGCGGTGCGGTCTCTCCTGGAGCGCACCGGGTTCTCCGCCGCCGCGGTCTACGATCCCGGGGGAAGGCTCGTCGTGTGGTCGGGAACGCATCGCGGGCCGGTGCCGGCGGCCGCCCGGCTCGGAGCATCCGCGTACGTATACGGACACCGCCCCCTCTTCAGCCACCTGTACTTCACGGCTCCGCTTCCCGACGGAGGAGGGAGCGCGGTGGTGGCGGCCCTGCTCCATACGGACCTCCCGGAATCGCTGGAGGCCCGCCCCGGCGACTTCGCATCGCGCGTGCGCCGCGTGACCGGCGAGCGCGTGCGCATCTCCCCCGCCGACCGGGCGGCGGGCGAGGCGGTGTGGGACCTGAACTGGGACGGCCGCATCCTGTTCAGCGTCGCCGTGGAGGAGCCGTCTCCTCCAGAGCGGCGTGCCCGCGTCGGGGACCGATGGACGGGGCTCGTCGGCTTCGTGGCGCTCGCGGCCTGGCTCCTCCTGGCCCTGGGCTGCCGCGCGCAGCGAGCGTCGGCGGCGCCGGCCGTGACGAGCCTCTTCGTCCTCGCCCTGCTCCTGCCGCTCGGACGCATGTTCGGGGCGTCGGAGCCGTTCAGCGCCGGCGCGTTCCTCCTGCCCGGGCCCGTGGACGTGACGCTGGGTCGGCTTCTGGCCGCGGCGCTCGTCGGGGCCCTCGCCCTGGCGCTCCCCCGAGGAGGCGGGGGACGGAAGGCGCCTCCCTGGATCGCCGCGCTGCCGGTGGCCGTGGGCTTTCCCCTCCTGGTGACGCTCCTTCGCCGCGGCCCCGCCCCCGAGTTCCTGGCCGGCCCCGACGGGCGCTGGGTGCTGTATCAGCTCACGCTCACACTGGCGCTGGCGCTGGTGGCGGCGGCGGGGCTGCGGACCGTGGCTCCCGTCCCGAACCGGCGGCCGGAGCTGCCCATGGCGGCGGCCGGAGCCCTGGTGGCTCTGCTGGCGGTGGCCGGCGCCGCCTCGGCGGCGTGGACGGCGCGGCTGCCGGCGGCGCTGGCGGCGCTGTGGGGGTTCCCCGCGGGCCTCGCGGCGGTCTCCGTCGCCCGCACGACCCGGTGGCGCCGGGCGCTGCTCGTGTGGGCCGCGGCCGTGATCCTCGCCACCGGCGCGGCGCTGCCCTACGCGTGGTCCGGACGGATCGAGGCCCGCATGGCCGAGGCGGAGCGGCAGCTCGGACGCCTGGGTCACCGGGCCGATCCCTACCTGGATTTCCTCCTGGCCCGGTTCTCCGACGTGGCCGACTCGCTCCACGCCAGCGGGAGCGATCCCGTCGAGGTGCTGTACGGCGCCTGGAGCGAGGGAGGGCTCGCCGAGGAGGGGTACCCGGTCTGGCTCACCGTGTGGTCGCCGAACAACCTCCCGGCCGAGGAGCTGCGCGTGGGGGCCGGAGGCGTGCGCCCCGCGGTCGCCGACGACTTCCTCGACGTGGCCAGGGAGCGGGGCGAGGCCATGGTGCGGCGCTTCGACCTCCCCGACGTCCACTACCTGGGGGTCGTGCCGCTCACCGACGGATCGGTGGTGACCGCGGTCGTGCCCCCCCTGAAGGAGCTCCGCTTCGCCTCGCCCCTGGGACCGCTCTTCGGCGGCGGCGAGGGGGAGGAGGCGGAGCGCCTCACCCTCGTTCCGCTGCTTCCCGGAGATCCGGTGGTGGCCGGCGAAGAGCTGCGCTGGGAGCGGAGCGAGCGGGGCTGGCAGGTGGAATCCTCCCTCACCTATCCGGAGGCGCGCTACCACGCCCACTACGAGGTCGACCTGTCGGCCCCCCTCCTCTTGGCGGCCCGGGGAGGGCTGCTCCTGGCGTTCAACCTCGCTCTCCTCATCGTGGTGTGGGGACTCGGCCGCGCCCTGGTGGGGGGCTCCGGGCTCCCCTGGGCCGAGTGGCGATCCCTGGCGGGATCGTTCCGCGCCCGGGTCACGCTGGCGCTGTTCGGATTCTTCCTGCTGCCGGTGGCCATCTTCGGCACCCTGACGCACCGCACGATCGCGGGAGCCGCAGAGCGGACGGCGCGCGTCCTGGCCGAGCGCGTGGCCAGTGACGCGGCCAACGTCTATCTGGACGTCGGGGGCCAGATGGGGCTCCTCTCGCGCCGCGTCGGCGCCGACCTGCTCGAGTACCGGAACGGGGCGCTGCGCGAAGCCTCCGTCGAGGAGCTCGCCGAGATCGGGCTCTACGAGGGATGGGTGCCCTACGACGTCTACCGGGCGCTGGACGCCCGCGAGGCGTTGCAGGCCACCACCGTCAGCCGCCTCGGGCGCTGGGAGTACGTGACCGCCTACCGCAGGCTCGCCGACGGCGACATCCTCGGAACGCCCGTTCCGCTCCAGGCCGGCGCCACCGCCGTGCGCAGCCAGGAGGTGGCCCATCTGCTGGCCTTCGCCGTGGTGCTGGGAGGCGCCCTGTCCCTCGCCCTGGCGCTCCTGGTGGGGCGCGCGCTGGCCCGTCCCATCCAGACCCTGATGGTCGCGTCGGAACGGGTGGGGAGCGGCAACCTCAGCGTGCGCCTGCCGGCGGGTCGGATGGACGAGTTCGGGTCCGTCTTCGAGGCGTTCAACCGCATGGTCGCGCGGCTGCGCCGGGCCCGCCGCGACCTGGTCCGGACGACGCGCCGGACCGAAGCCATCGTGGAGGACGCCGCCACCGGCGTCATCGCCTTCGACCCGGCGGGACGCGTGACGCTGGTCAATCCCATGGCCGCCGGGCTCCTGGGCCTCGATCTGCAGGTCGGCGAGGTCCTGGAGGACGGCGGCGGCGGGGCCGGCGAGGTGGTGCGCTGGGTCGAGCGCTACTTCAAGGACGCGCTGCGGGAGGCCGGCGCCGAGTTCCAGCTGGGTGAGCGACGGGTGCGGGTGCGCGCGCGCCGCATCAGCCGCGAGGGTCCGCTCGGAGGCGCCGTGATGAGCCTGGAGGACGTCACGGACGAGCTGCGCACCGAGCGCATCCTCGCCTGGGGCCAGATGGCGCGTCAGGTGGCGCACGAGGTGAAGAACCCGCTCACGCCTATCAAGCTGAGCGTCCAGCACATCCGGCGCGCGTGGGAGGATCGCCGCCCCGACTTCGACGCCATCCTCACCCGCAACGCCGACGCCATGCTGCGGGAGATCGACCGACTGGCCACCATCGCGTCGAGCTTCTCCCGCTTCGGTGCGCCCCGGGCGGCGGGGCAGGCGCCCCTGGAGCCGGTGCGTCTGCACGACGTGGTGGAGGAGCTCCTCACCCTCTACTCCACCGGAGACGGCGCCATCGCCTTCGAGCGCCACGTGCCCGAGGACCTGCCGCCGGCCCGGGCCCGGGAGACCGAGGTGAAGGAGGTGCTCGTGAACCTCCTGGAGAACGCCCGGGCGGCGATTCCGGAGCAGGGCACCGTTCGCGTCGAAGCCTGGCCCGAGGGCGCCCTTCTGGTGCTGGCGGTCCTGGACGATGGCACGGGGATCGCGGCCGATCTCCTCCCCCGGGTCTTCGAGCCACACTTCAGCACGCGGTCCACGGGAACCGGCCTGGGTCTTGCCATCGTTAGGAAGCTGGTGGAGTCGTGGGACGGCACGGTTTCGGTCGAGAGCCGTCCCGGACGGGGAACGACGGTCCAGGTCCATCTCCGCCCCTGGAGAGGTGAGTCGGGGAGCCCTCCGGCCGACGAGGCATCCGGAACGGTCCAGGACGACCCTGGCGGCACCGGGTCCGATCCGGCAGTTTGAGTCCCCGGGGACCGACGATTCATCGTTCGGAGGATCATGAGGGAACAGCCCGCCGACCCGACCTCTTCCTCGTCCCAGCCCACCCGCTATCCATCATCCGTCGTACCCATCTCCCGCGCCGCCGGACGGCGCAAGCTGGAGCCCGTGGAGCTCTCGCGCTGGCTTGAGGAGCGCGCCGAGCGCCTGCGGGACCGCTGGCTCGGCGAGGTGCGCGCCCGTGACGTCGCCTGGAGCGACGAGATCGAGGAGCTGACCCGCGACTTCCTCGATCTCTTCGTCCTCGTCCTGCCCCACGGCCTGGGCCCCTATCGCGAGCAGGTCGAGCCGCTCTGGCTGCAGGCGTCCGAGCTCTTCGGCCAGATGGCCGCCCAGCGGGGGCTGGCCGCGGGCGAGGTGATCGAGGAGTTCCAGATCCTGCGCGACGCCCTCATCCGGCTGCTCTACCAGGATCCGCCGGTGCAGGGTGCGGAGCCCCTGTCTTTGCGCGACATCCTGCGCATGAACCGCTTCATCGACCGGGGGGTGACGCAGGCCAGCGTGGGCCACACCGACGCCCTGTTCTTCTCGCTGTTCCAGGGCTCCGGTGTCGCGGAGAGCCTCACGGACGACGTCCGGGGCGAGATCCGCCACCAGCTCTCCGGGATCCGCCGCGAGGTGGAGGCGGTCCTCCGCTTCCTCCGCCGCGGGTAGCGTTCACCGGGGCCGTGGGCCCCCACCGCCCTCCGGGCTCCCGGAGGGCTCCATCCGACATCGGGAGAAGCGGCATGGACGATGGCGTCCGCGTCCGCGCCGGCGGGACCGGCGACATGCCCCCTGAGGTCTTCCGGGAGCACGCCCGGGCCGTGGCCGACTGGATGGCCGACTACCTGGCCGGGGTCGGTGAGCTGCCGGTGCTTGCGCCGGTCCGCCCCGGGGACGTGCGCCGCTCCCTGCCCGGAGCGCCGCCCGACGCGGGCGAGCCCATGGAGCGCATCCTGGAGGATTTCCGTGACCGCGTGATGCCCGGCGTCACCCACTGGAACCACCCGGACTTCTTCGCCTACTTCGCAGTCACCGGGTCCGGTCCGGGGATCCTGGGCGAGATGGTGGCGGCGGCGCTCAACGTGAACGCCATGGTGTGGCGGAGCTCGCCGGCCGCCACCGAGCTGGAAGAGCTGACGCTGGACTGGCTCCGGCAGCTCCTGGGCCTGCCCGCCGGGTTCGACGGCACCATCAACGACACCGCCTCCCTGAGCACCCTCCACGCCCTGGCCGCCGCCCGCGCGGCGGCGTATCCCGAAGCGGGCGGCGGCGGGCTGGCGGGCGCGCCCCGGGGCCGCGTCTACTGCTCCGAGCAGGCCCATTCGTCCGTGGACAAGGCCGTGCTGACGCTGGGCTTCGGCCGCGAGGGGGTGCGCCACGTCGCCACCGACGAGGCGTTCCGCATGCGGCCCGACGCCCTGGCGGCCGCGCTGGAGGAGGACCGGGTGGCGGGCGTCCGTCCGGTGGCGGTGGTGGCCACCCTGGGGACCACGTCCACGACCAGCGTGGATCCCGTGGCCGACGTGGCCCGCCTCGCCGGGGAGCACGGGTGCTGGCTGCACGTGGATGCGGCGTATGCCGGCCCCGCCGCCATGGTGCCCGAGCTGGCCCACCACTTCGCGGGCTGGGAGGAGGCCGACTCCATCGTGGTGAACCCCCACAAGTGGCTGTTCACCCCCATCGACTGCTCGGTCCTCTACACGCGGCGCCCCGACGTCCTGCGCGGCGCCTTCAGCCTCACCCCCGAGTACCTGCGCACGGCGGAGCAGGGGGAGGCGCGCAACCTCATGGACTACGGCGTGGCCCTGGGGCGCCGCTTCCGCTCCCTGAAGCTGTGGTTCGTGCTGCGCTGGTTCGGCCGCGAGGGCATCGTCGCCCGGCTGCGGGCCCACGTGGCGTGGGCGTCGGAGCTGGCGGACCGCCTCGACGAGGCGCCCGGGTGGGAGCGGGGGGCGCCCGTGCCGTTCAGCACCGTGGTGCTGCGGTGGGCGCCCGAGGGGCTGTCGCCGGAGGAGCAGGACGCGGCCAACGCGCGCAACCTGGATCGCGTGAACGCCGGGGGCCGCGCCTTCCTGTCGCACACGGTGCTGGGGGAGCGGACGTGGATCCGCGTCTCCATAGGGAATCTGAGGACGACGCGGGAGGACGTGGCGCGGGTGTGGGGGCTGCTGGAGGAGGCGGCGGGGGCGGAGGGGTAGGTCAGCCCCGCGCCGCCGCCTTCCTCAGCCTCGCCTCCAGCTCCGCCCGTTTCGGCCAGGCCAGCGCCATTGCCTCCAGGCTGCCCCCGGCGAACGCCAGGGCCCACGGGAGCGTGCCTCCCAGCAGGCTCAGGACCAGCCCGAGGAGGCCGGCTCCCTCCCGCAGGGCGAATCCGACCGTGGCGCCCGTCTGGAAGCGCGTGGCCACTTCGTCCATGGAGGCCGAGGAGGGTGATTCTCCCAGCCTTCGCTCCAGCGTGGGAGCCGCCAGGAGGATCGCCGCGGCGAGGGAGGCCGCGACGACCAGGGCGGGCCCGGGGAGCACGCCGGGGCTCAGGGGCGCGGTGCCGTCGAGGAAGAGCCAGGTGACCACGGCGGCGAAGAGCGCCACGCCGAGGACGAGCGCGCCACAGATGGGAGTCAGCACGGCCAGGACCCGGCCCGCCGCCGCCGCCGGGCTCGTCCCCTCGGCGATCCGGACGTTCGAGGCCGACGCCCTCATGCCTCGCGCACTTCCTTGACCAGGTCGGCCATGGAGTCCTTGGCGTCGCCGAAGAACATCATGGTGTTCTCCATGTAGAAGAGCGGGTTGTCGATCCCGGCGAATCCGGGTGAGAGGCTCCTCTTCATGACGATGACGTTGCGCGCCCGGTCCACGTCCAGGATCGGCATGCCGGCGATGATGCTGTCGGGGTTGCGGGCCTCGGGGTTCACCACGTCGTTGGCGCCCACCACCAGCACCACGTCGGTGCGGCCGAAGTCGTCGTTGATCTCGTCCAGGTCGAAGAGCTTGTCGTAGGACACGTCGGCCTCCGCCAGGAGCACGTTCATGTGTCCCGGCATGCGCCCCGCCACCGGGTGGATGGCATACTTCACGTCGATGCCCCGCTCCTCCAGGCTCTCCATGGCCTTGCGCAGCTCGTGCTGCGCCTGGGCCACCGCGAGGCCGTAGCCCGGCACCACCACCACCGACGACGCATAGGCCAGGATCAGGGCCGCCTGCTCGGCGTCCACGCTGCGCACCGGCTTGTCGCCGGATGCCACCTGCGCGGTGCCGCCCGACTGGCCGAACGCGCCGAAGGCCACGTTGGCCAGGGAGCGGTTCATGGCCTTGCACATGAGCATGGTGAGGAACAGCCCGGCCGCGCCCACCAGCGCGCCCGAGATGATGAGCACCATGTTGCCCAGGACGAAGCCCGCCGCCGAGGCCGCCAGCCCCGAGTAGGAGTTGAGCAGGCTGATGACCACCGGCATGTCCGCGCCGCCGATGGGGATGACCAGGAGGATTCCCAGGAGCAGCGAAAGCACGGTGAACGCGAGGAAGACCAGGAGGGGGTCGAGTCCCGCCAGCGCCCCCGCCACCGAGATCACGCCGCCCAGGAACAGGAGCGCCAGGAAGATGCCGCCGTTGAGCGTCTTCTGACCCGGGAACGTCACCGGGTTTCCGGTGACCATCCCGTTGAGCTTTCCGAACGCCACGAAGCTGCCGCTGAACGTGACGGAGCCGATGAGCATGGAGATGGCGATGGTCACGCCGGTGGACGTCTCCAGGCTGATCCCGGCCTGCTGGAGGTGGACGAACTCGGCGGCGGCCACCAGGGCGGAGGCGCCCCCGCCGAAGCCGTTGAAGACCCCCACCAGCTCGGGCATCGAAGTCATCTTTACCGTCCGCGCCAGCACGGCCCCCGCCAGGGCTCCCACGACGACGCCGGTGACGATCGCGGTCCAGCTCAGGATCTCGTTGTCCACCAGCGTGGCCACGATGGCGATGAGCATGGCCAGCGCCGCCAGGGCGTTGCCGTGCCGTGCCGTGGCGGGCGACTGCATGCGCTTGAGGCCCACCACGAAGAGGACCGCCGACAGCAGGTACGCCAGCTCCACCAGGGTAGAAAGCTCCATGGGGCCTCAGCCCTTCCGGAACATCTGGAGCATGCGGTCGGTCACCATGAAGCCACCGACGACGTTCACCGTGGCCATGACGATGGCCACCGCGCCCAGCACCTGGACGAGGAACGTCTCGGCCCGGGCGCTCACCACCAGCGCGCCGATGATGGCGATGCCGCTGATGGCGTTCGCGCCGCTCATGAGCGGGGTGTGGAGGGTCGGAGGGACCTTCCCGATGACCTCGCGGCCCGCCAGGGTCGCCAGCACGAAGACGTAGAGCCCGATCAGCATCTCGCCCATGGAGGCGTTCTCCTCAGGAGGTGGGTGGGGGGGTGGTGCCGGTTCCGGTGGTGGCGTCGGCGGCGCCCTCGGCAGGCCCCGGAGGCGGCGCCGAAGCTTCGGGTGGCGGGCCCAGCCCGAGGGCGTCGCGCACGCGGGCGTTGCGGACCTCGCCGCCGTGGACGAGGCAGGTGGGGCCCACCACGTCGTTGTCGAAGTCGAGCGCCAGCTCGCCCTCGTCCAGCAGCTCCTTCAGGAACGTGGCGACGTTCTTCGAGAACATCTGGCTGGCGTGGTAGGGCACGGTGGCCGGCAGGTTCACGGGCCCCAGCACCTTCACGCCGTTGCGCTCGACCGTCTCGCCCATGCGCGTCGCCTCGCAGTTCCCCCCGGTCTCCGAGGCGAGGTCGACCACCACGGACCCTGGGCGCATGGTGTCGAGCATGGCCTCCGTGATCAGGACCGGGGCGGGGCGACCGGGGATCTGGGCCGTGGTGATGACCACGTCGGCGTCGACGACCGCCCCGGCGATGAGCTCGAGCTCCTTCCGGTGCTGCTCCTCCGAGAGCTCCTTCGCGTAGCCGCCCTCGCCCTCGGCCGCCACCTCATGCTCCGTCTCCAGGAACGTGGCGCCCAGGCTCTGGACCTGCTCTTTCACCGCCGGCCGCACGTCGAAGGCCTCGACCTTGGCGCCCAGGCGGCGGGCGGTGGCGATGGCCTGGAGGCCCGCCACGCCGGCCCCCAGCACCAGCACCTTGCCCGGCCGGATCGTGCCGGCGGCGGTCATGAGCATGGGCAGGAGCTTCGGCAGGTGATCCGCGCCCATGAGGGCGGCCTTGTAGCCCGCCACCGTGGCCTGCGACGAGAGGACGTCCATGCTCTGGGCGCGGGTGGTGCGGGGGATGAGCTCCAGCGCGAAGCACGTGAGGCCGGCGTCGGCCGCGCGCCGCACGGCCTCCACGTCGCCCAGCGGGTTCATGAGGGAGACGAGCACGCCGCCCCGGGGGAGCGCGCGCAGCTCCTCGTCCGTGGGCGGCTGCACCTTCACCACCACGTGGGCGCCCCGCAGGGCCGAGCCGGCGTCCGGGGCCAGGGCCGCTCCCGCCTCCTCGTACTCCCGATCGGGGAAGCCCGCGGCCACGCCGGCGCCCCGCACCACCGTGACCTCGACGCCGGCCTTCGACAGCTCGCGCAAGGTGCCGGGAACGATGGCGACACGGCGCTCGCCCGGACGCGATTCGGCGAGGACGGCAACCTTCATGGGCCCGCTCCGTCGGTGGGTCGGTGTTGGGAGACGGCCGCGAAAGGATGGCGCCGGAAGTCCGGCGGCCCCGGGCGCGGCGGCACCATGGTACGCGGCGGCCCGGGGTCACCGCAATGCGGGCGCCCCCCTTCGGCGAGGCCGCGCTGGGCCCGGAGGACGGGCTTGCGCCGCCCCGCGCTCGCTCCGCAGGATGGCCCACCCCCCACGACCCACACCGAGGCGCCCATGGACCGCTCTTCCAACACCGCGCTGCCCGACCGCCGCGCCTTCGTCGGCTACTTCTCCGCGCTGGGGCTGGGGGGCACCCTCTTCCCCGGCGTCCTGTGGTCCAAGGCCCAGGAGCGGCAGGAGGTGACCGCCGCCATGGTCGCCGACGCGGAGAAGATCGCGGGCCTCGCGTTCAGCGACGCCGAGCGGGAGATGATGCTCGACGGCCTCAACCGGAACCTGGAGGCGTACCAGGAGCTGCGGACCCAGACGATCCCCAACTGGGTGGGGCCCGCCGTGCAGTTCGACCCGACGCTGCCCGGCACCGAGATGCCCGCGACGGTGAACCCGTTCAGCGCCAGCGCGTAGACCACCAGCACCGCGAGCACGACGCCGAGCGCGCCCGCGACCGCGCGCGGGTGGAGGGTGTGCCGGCGCGGGGTCTCCACCCCGCTCCGTTACCCCTCGAGCGGAGGGCGTACGCCCTCGGCGCCGGCGACGCGCGGGCCCGGGGTACTCGCCGCGGCGGACGAGGACGTCGAGAAAGTTCACACCCGCGGCACGGACCCGTGACGGGGACTGTCCCTGGACAGTGTCCGGCTCGGGCATGTCCTCGAGCCGCAGCCGGTCAGGCCGCCGGTCTCGCGCACGACGACGGCTCTCACGTCACCGCCCGGTCCAGCGCGGCTCCCGCTTCTCGATGAACGCGGCGACGCCCTCG
>JAHWKH010000270.1 GCA_019347995.1 Gemmatimonadota bacterium
AGGCTCCTTGAGCGTGAAGGTGCGGCCGACGTAGCTGGCGCCGCGGCGGTTCAGTACCCGGCCGCTCTCGGGTTTGGCGAAGCGATCGCGCAGGAAGTAGCGCCAGATCCAGATGGAGGCCAGGGAGATGCCGGCGAAGAGCAGCAGCTGGATCTGCCAGTTTGTCTCGGGAAAGGCCAGCAGCACGAAGCCGACGATGCCGGCGGCCACGCCCAGCAGGGCTCCCACCGTCGAGAGCGTCGCCGCCTCGATGAGCACCTGCGTCAGGATGTCGCGGCGCCGGGCCCCGATGGCCTTGCGGACGCCGATCTCGCGCGTGCGCTCGATGACCGAGACCAGCATGATGTTCATGATCACGATCCCCCCCACCACGAGCGAGATCGCCACCAGCCCGGGGAGCGCGATGAACAGGATCTGGCTGATCCGGTTCCAGAAGGAGAGGCTCTCCTCCGCCGTTTCCAGGGCGAAGTCGCTCTCCTCGGCGGGGCGCAGGCGGCGTCGCACGCGCATGAGCCCCTCGATCTCGGCCTGGGCCTCCGTGAGCCGCGCCGGGTCGTGCACCTGCACCACCACCGCGTCGACCACGCCCCGGGGATTGGTGACGGCCTGGATCGGAGAGCGGGCCGGGGCCAGCACCTGGTTGTCCAGCGACTGGCCGAAGAGGGATCCCTGCGCCTCCAGCACCCCCACCACGCGGTAGGGGAAACCACCGATGCGGACGGTCCGCCCAACCGGGTCCAGGCCCTCGAAGAGCTGCTCCGCCGTCTCCGAGCCGAGCACGGTGACGGCCACGCCCCGGCGGGCCTCCTGCTCGGAGAACGGACGCCCCCGGGTGAGCTCCAGGTCGCGCACCGCGAAGACCTCGTGGGAGGCGCCCACGATGCGCACGTTCTCCACCTCGCGCCCGTTGTCGGCCACGACGTTGCCGCCGGCGTCGCTCTCCACCATGACCGTGGCCGGCACCGAGAGGCGCTCCCGCAGCGCCTCGGCGTCGTCGTACGTGATGCGCGGCCGCCGCAGGCGAGCCCTCCACACCTCCGGATCGGTGTTGATGCTCACCTCGGGCCAGCGCCGCAGCGAGACGGTGTTCACGCCGAAGACCTTCGACGAGAAGTCCTCGGTGACGTAGCGGTCCATCCCCTCGACGACGCTCACGACCACGATCAGGAACATGACACCGATGATCACCCCCAGGAGGCTGAAGAAGCTCTTCAGCGTCTCCGTGCGGATCTGGAGCATCGCCAGGCGCACGCCCTCGCGGAGGTGCATGGGGCTGGTCTACTCCCCGCCTTCCTGGAGGCGAACCCGGTCTCCGGTGCGGAGCTGGCGGATGGTCTGGTACGGACCCGCCACCACCGTGTCGCCCACCTCGAGCCCCGCGACGATCTCGAAGTATTCCTGACCGGGGATCCCCACCACCACCGGGCGGAAGCGGACGGAGCCGCCGGAATAGAGGAATGCACCCTCCGTATCGGTGGGCGCGCGCCGACGGGCGGGGGCGCCCCCCGCTTCCCCCCCGTCCTCTCCCTCCAGGGCTTCGCGCGCCTTGGGCGGGAGCGTGTCGGCCGGCTCGCGCACGGTCAGCGCGATGATGGGGACGGCCAGGGCGTCGTCGCGCGTGTCGATCACGATCTCGGCCGTGGCCGACAGGTCGGGGCGCAGCCCATCGGGCGGATCCTGGAGCGTGATCACCACCTCGAAGTCGACGGCCGCCTGGGTGCCCGACGCCTGCGTCGAGGCCGGCGGTCGGATGGCGCTGTTGCCGATCTTCGTGACGAAGCCCACGAACGCGCGACCGGGAAACGCGTCGATGTCCACGGCGGCGCTGTCGCCCAGGGACAGGAGGGTGACGTCCGTCTCGTCGACCTGCACGACGGCCTCCATGACGCCCATGGCGCTGACGGTGAGGACGAGGCTCCCGGGATTGTTCATGGTGCCGACGATCACCGTCTCGCCCTCCTCCACGTTGATGCGGGTGACCCTCCCGGAGATGGGAGCCCTGATGATCGTCTTGGAGAGCCGGTCCTGGGCTTCGGCCAGCGACGCGCTCGCCTGCTGCACGCCGAACTCGGCGGCGTCGAGGTTGGCCTGCGCCACGTCGGCCTGCGTCCCGGCGTCCTCGATCTGCTGCCGGCTCACGAGCACGGAATCCCGCTGCCACAGACTCAGGGTGCGGTCGTACGCCCGCTCCGCCTGGGTCAGACTCGCCCGGGCCTGCGCGGCCTGGGCCCGGGCCTGGAGCAGCGCGGCCTCGGCCCGCGAGCGGGCGGCCTCGAACTGGGTTGGATCGAGTCGCAGAAGCACCTGGCCGGCCTCCACGTCCTCCCCCTCCTCGACCAGGAGCCGGGAAACCCGCGCCGACACGTCGGAGCTGATGTCCACCGTCCGACGCGCCCGGAGGTTGCCGCTCGCCGTGACGGTGGCCACCAGGTCACGCCGGACCACCTCCTCCAGGCGCACCTCGGGTCCGCGGTCGCGGGCGCGGGCCACGCTGAAGGCCGCGACCGTGCCCAGCAGGACCACCACGACCAGGGCGACGAGGACCTTCTGTCGCGCGGTCATGGCTCTCGCATCGTCTGGCCCACGACCGCCTCGACGGTCGTCACGGCGTCATGGTAGGCGTAGACCGCGTTGACGTACGCCTGGTCGGCCTCGGCGAGGACCGTCTCGGCCTCCACCAGGTCCACGAAGGTGATGCCCCCCAGCTGATAGCGCTCCCGGGCGAGGCGCAGCTGCTCCTCGGCGAGCTCGCGGTTGCGGGCCTCGAGGACGGCGCTCTGGTAGGCCGCGCTGAGGTCGCTGAACGCCACGGCCACGTCGGCGGCCACGGCCAGCTCCTGCGCCCGCACGTCCTGGCGGGCGTCGTCCCGCGAGGCCTCGGCGGCCTCCACGTCGCGCTGACGCGAGAGCCCCTGGAAGATGGGCACGCTGATGGTCAGCGACGCCTGGGGCGGCTGGTTGATGAAGCTCAGCGGGAACTGGTCGTTGGATTCGAGGATGGAGCGGCGCATGGCGTCGGTGAACGCGAACCGGGAGCAGTCCTGCGGGGGGAGCGGCTCGGCCAGGCGCCGGAAGAGCTCGTTGGTCGCCGCGCACTGCTCGACCTGCTGCGCCACCTGGGCCCGGGCCTGCGAGAGCTGGCCGGCCGTGCTGCTGGCCTGCCGCGTGAAGCCGCCGATGCCGGCGGACATGGCGAGGCTGGGGAGGTACGCCGAGCGCGCCGACCTCACGCGGGTGCTCGCGGCGTCCTCCCGGGCGCGGCGCGCCCGCAGGAGCGGATTCGCCTCCATGGCCCGCGCCAGGATCTCGTCCCGGGACCACCGGGGCTCCGTGAGCTCGAATGCCGTCGTCAGCTCCAGCGGCTCTTCCGGCGGCAGGCCGATCTGCTGGAGCAGGCGGATGCGCGCCGCCTCCAGACGTGCGCGGGCCTGGAGGAGCGCCACCTCGGAGCGCCCGACCTGCACCTCGGCCTGGCGCGCGTCCAGGGGCGTCGCCGCCCCCACCTCCTGCCGTCCGCTGGCAAGGCGGAGGTTGAACCTGCTGCGCTCGAGCTGCGCCTCGGCGAGGACCACCGCTTCGCGCTGGCGGAGCGCTTCCAGGTAGGCCCGGGTCACCGCCGTCACCAGCTCCACGCGCGCGGCGGCGATCTGTGCCGGCAAGTCGGCGGCCGAGTCCGTGACGACCGCGACGCGGCTCACACCGGCGGCGGCCGTCCCACGGCGGACGCGCGTGCTACCGCGAGACCCTCGAGGAACCCGATGTGCTGGAGGACCAGCGTCGAGGCGCGCAGCCCGGCGAGGAGGTCCCGGCCCCGGATGGGAAGCTCGCGCTTGCGGTACGTCCAGATGGCGTACGCGGCGAAGCCGGCCGCCAGGAGGACGAACGCCCCCCAGGCGGCGATCACGACGGCTCCAGCCGCCGCGTCACCGCTCCGGGCCCCCTCCC
>JAHWKH010000271.1 GCA_019347995.1 Gemmatimonadota bacterium
CCCGCGCCGCGGATGCGGGCGTGCTGCTGGTGGCCAGGGGGATCGATCCCGTCAATCCAGTGGAGTCCGTCTCCCTCCATCTCCGGGGCGAGCGCTACCGCCGCCAGGCCCGCCATTACGACCGCTTCGGCCCGGCCGGCCGGCGCATGATGCGCCAGACGGCGGCCCTCCACGTGAACGTCGACCTGGCCGGCGACGCCATGGCGCTCTGGCGCGCGGCCAACGCCTCGGTGCCGTTCCTGATGGCGGCCTTCGCCAACGCGCCGCGCTGGGCCGGCCGCGAGACGGGGCGGCGAAGCGAGCGGGCCGAGCAGTGGCGGCATGTGGATCCGTCCCGCACCGGCCGCTTCTCCCCGGGCGGGGACGCCGACGAGGCGGTGGCGGCGTACCTGGAGTTCGCCCTGGGGGCCGACGCCTTCCTGATCGGACCCGCGGAGGAGCCGGCGCGGCCCTTCCGCCACTGGTTGGGGCAGGGCGTGGACGTGGCGGTGTGGGACGCCCATCTCTCCACGCTCTTTCCGGAGGCGCGCCCCCGGGGATACCTGGAGGTGCGCACCTTCGACGCCCTGGCCGATCCCTGGTGGATCGTGCCCGCCGTGGTGACGTGCGGGCTGCTCTACGACCCCGACGCCGTGAGGGAGGCCGCCACCCTGGAGGCCGGCCCCTGCGGCCTGGAGCGCGCGGGCCGGGACGGCGTGCGCGACGCCGGGCTCCGGGAGGGCGCGCTGCGCCTCCTGGACCTGGCCCTGGACGGCGCCGCGCGGAGGGGCGAAGCGTGGTTCGGCGAGTCGGCCCTGGCCGCCACCCGGGAGTTCCGGGATCGCTTCACCGCGCGGGGCCGCGACCCGGGCGACGAGGGGTGGTGATGCGCACCCCGTCGCCGCCCACGTCCACGCGCCCGTGGTCCCCGACCCGCCGCCACGCGGGGTCGCCGTCCAGCGCCTCGGACGCCACCAGCGTTCCACCTCCGGCCAGCCCCGAGCCCTCCAGGACGTAGAGGGAGTTCGTCCGCTCCACGTTGGACGCCAGCCGGACGCTCAGCCCCTCCGCATCGGCCAGCAGCATGGCGAGCTGGCACTCGCCGCCGTCGCCGATCCGGTCCAGCACGCGCTCCGCCACCGCGTCCAGCGCCTCGCCGCGGCCGGATCCGCGGCCCACCTCGTCCATCACCATGAGAAAGAGGGTCTCGGCGTCGCTGACGCCGGAGAGGCGGCCGTAGAGCGGGTCGGGCAGCTCGCTCCGCAGCGCCCGCGCGTGGCGCTCGCGGAAGTCCGGCACGGAGCCGTTGAGGACGAACGCGCGGCCGTCCAGGGCCAGGGGCGGCACCGAGGCTTCGTCCACCGGGAGACCGGGCGTGGCGTTGCGCAGCGCGGCGACCCCCACGCCGGCCCGTGTCGCCGCCAGGACCCCTTCGAGATCGGGCTCCTGCCATACGGGTCGCGAGGACGCGAGGCGCGCCATCCGACCCTCGGACCACCACGTGACGCCCCAGCCGTCGGCGTTCACCGAGCCTTCGAGCAGCTCGCGGGGGGCCCAGGCCTGCTCGAGCAGCGGGTGCGTCCCCCCGAAGACCAGCACGTCCAGCGGCCGGGGCTCGCCGACCCAGGCCGTGAGGCGACACACGCTCAGTGCCCCCGCATCACGCGGCGCCGCCCAGGAGGGCCGGCAGCCGCTCCAGGTCCACGTTCCCGCCGGACAGGATCGCCACCACCGGCCCCGGCCGCTCCAGGGGGATGCGTCCCGCCAGCAGCGCCGCCACCGCCGCGGCGCCGGCCGGCTCGACCAGGAGCTTGGCGCGGGACAGGATCATCTCCATCGCCGAGCCGATCTCGGCGTCGCTCACGATCACCACGCCCGCCGCGTGGTCCCGGATCAGGGGATACGTCAGGTCTCCCGCCATGGGCGCCCCCAGGCCGTCGGCGACCGTGTCGACGCGCTCGAGACGCACCGGCCGCCCCGCCTCCAGGCTGCGCGACATCGCGTCGGCGCCCTCGGGCTCCACGCCCCAGACCGGCACGCCCGGGGCCGCCAGCGCGAGGGCCGTGGCCACGCCGGAGCACAGCCCGCCGCCTCCCACGGGCACCACCACCGCGGCCGGCGGCTCGGGCACGTCGTCCAGGATCTCGAGGCCCACGGTCCCCTGACCGGCGACCACGTCGGGATGGTCGAAGGGGTGCACCAGCGTGAGCCCCCCTTCGGCGAGCTCCAGCGCCTTCTCGAAGGCCTGGAAGACGTCGCCGTGCAGCACCACGCGGGCGCCATACCCACGGCTCGCCTCCACCTTCGAGCGGGTGGCGTTCTCGGGCATGACCACCGTCGACTCGACGCCGGCGCGGGCGGACGCCCACGCCACCGCCTGGGCGTGGTTCCCCGCCGAGATGGTCACCACGCCCGCCGCCCGCTCCCGGTCGGAGAGCCCCAGCACGCGGTTCAGCGCTCCGCGCACTTTGAACGCGCCCGTCTTCTGCAGGTTCTCCGCCTTCAGGAGGACGGGACGGCCGATGCGCTCGCCCATCGTGCGGGAGGAGAGCAGCGGCGTGTGGTGGACGGCGTCGCTTACGCGTCGGCGGGCGTCCTGGAAGGCCTGGAGGTCGAGCGGGCTCATGGGACGGAGTCCGGGGGAGCGGGGAAGGGTCGCCCGATCGTAGAGGGGACGCCGCCGGCGCGCCAGCCAGGCCCGCCACCCCGGGGAGCAGGGGCCGGGAACCGTACGTTTCCGACCGCTACCTCTACTCGGCCGAGGAGCGAAGCGCGCCCGGATCGCCATGCGGGGCGTGGCCTCATTGATCCCCGCCCGGGCGCCACCTATCTTCCCAGCGCCGATTTTTTTCCCGTTTTTCCCACGTCGAACGCCGGACGCGCAGGGGAGAGTCCTCTCTCGGGCTTGCACACGGCGTTCCGACGACGCTTCCCAGGCGAAGCGAGGAATACCGTAATGCGCCCCACCCTCCGCACGCTCCTGTTGGCCGTGGCCCTGGTCCTGGCGATGTCCCCGGCAGCCCGCGCCCAGCAGGGCACGGTCACCGGAACGGTGATGGACGCCGAAGCACAGCGGCCCATCCCCGAGGCCCAGGTGCAGGTGCTGGGTGGAGGCGGCCAGGCGGGCGGCGCCCTCACGGACCAGGGAGGGCGCTTCCGTCTGTCGGTGGCGCCGGGAACCTATTCGCTGGTGGTGACGCGCATCGGCTTCGAGACGCGTCGGGTGGACGGGATCTCGGTCTCGGCCGGCCAGGCGGAAGACGTGCTCGTGGCCATGGCGTCGCAGGCGCTGGTCCTCAATCCCGTCATCGTCTCGGTCTCGAAGCGTGCGGAGAAGGCCGTCGACGCGCCGGCGACGGTGGCGGTGGTGAGCGAGACGGCGGTGGAGGAGCGGCCGGTGACCTCCCCCGTGGAGCACCTGAAGACGGTGGTGGGTGTGGACATCATCCCCCAGGGGCTGCAGGCCTCGAACGTGGTGGTGCGCGGATTCAACAACATCTTCTCCGGGGCCACGCACTTCCTCACGGACCATCGCATCGCCGGCATCCCGTCGCTGCGGGTGAACCTCATGCACTTCATTCCCTCCACCGACGAGGACGTGGCGCGCATGGAGGTGGTGCTGGGGCCCGGCTCGGCGCTCTACGGGCCCAACACGGCCAACGGCGTGCTCCACATGTTCACCCAATCGCCGCTCACCCATCAGGGCACCACTGCGACGGTGACCGGCGGCGAGCGTGACGTGTTCCAGGGCACGTTCAGGACCTCCCACCTCCTGACGGAGGACATCGGAGTCAAGGTCTCTGGCCAGTACTTCCAGGGGGACGAGTGGGAGTTCACGGATCCCGTCGAGCAGCAGGCCCGGCAGCGTGCGCTGCAGACGGATCCGCAGACCCGCATCGGGCTCCGCGACTTCGACACGCGGCGCTGGGCGGTCGACGGCCGGGTGGACTGGCGTCTG
>JAHWKH010000272.1 GCA_019347995.1 Gemmatimonadota bacterium
GAGGACCCGAGCAACGGAGACTTCGGCCGCCTCCGATCCTCCTCCTGCCCGAAGGGTACCCGAGCCCTCCGTGAGCGCCCTGAAAAGAGCCAGGGCGCTGGCGCGCTCGGTGGGGCTGAGATAGGCGTTGCGGCTCGATAGAGCGAGCCCGTCGTCGTCGCGCACGATGCGGATCGAGTCGTCGTCGGACGCGTTGTCCACGACGATCACCTCGAGGGAGAGCGCGTCGCGCCCCCGCAGCGAGGCCAGGCACGCCCCGATCTCGCGGGCGCTGTTCCAGGTCACGATGACGATGGAGAGGTCGGGTGCGGTGGTCACGATCGGCTTCGCAGGAGTGAGATCAGGAGGAGCCGCTCCTCGGCTTCGAGGCCCACGACCCAGAGCAGCGGCAGCAGGGGCAGCAGGGCCAGGGCCACGAGCCCCAGCCGCAGCCATGGCCCCTGCCCCGCCCCCGCCGCCATCACGGCGGCGGTGCCGGCGGCGCCCAGCAGGGCGGCCACCGCCAGCGTGCGCCGCCATGGTCCCGCCAGGCTGCCCGGGACCACCCGGGCGGCCGCGGCGAACTGGAGCGCCGCGTCGGCGCCGACCCGCAGCGTCCACGCCAGCGCGGCCCCCGCCACGCCCAGGCTCGACACCAGTAAGAAGGTCACGATGACGTGGAAGGGCAATTCCACCAGGTGGATCTTGCCCGTGACGTCGGCCCGTCCCACGCCCTGGAGGAGGGAGAACGGGATGAACGCCACGGCGTTCAGCACCACGCCCAGCGCCAGGATGCGCAGCGCCACCGCCGCCTCCGGCACGTAGCTCGCGCCCAGCCAGAGGCGCAGCACGGGCTCGGCCCCGGCGGCCATGGCCACCGCCAGCAATCCCACCAGCGCCAGCACGTACTTCACGGGCCGCGCCACGAAGAGGGGCAGCTCGGTCTCGCGGCCCATCGAGCGCAGGCTGCTGTACGCGGGGAAGAGCGTGGCCGCCAGGCTGCCGGGGATCAGCCCCAGGCGCGTCACCAGCTCGAAGGGCGCCGTGTAGGCGCCCACCGCCGCCACGCCCGCCAGCACGCCCAGCAGCGCCCGGTCGATGTAGACCAGGAGCGGCGACACCACCGTGGACAGCGTCACCCAGCCGCCGAAGCGCGCCAGCGCGCCCCCGTCGTAGCGGCTCGGGCCGCGGCGCAGGAATCCCGGGAAGACGCGCAGGGTGAGCACGGCGAACGCCACCGCCCCCGCCGCCCGGGACAGGACCAGGACCGCCAGCACCGTGGCCAGGTCGCCGCCGGCCAGCAGCGCCGCCACCGGCAGGAGGTAGTTGGCCACGCCCATGGCCCCCCGCACCGTGCTCACCAGCCCGAAGCGCTGCGCCGCCTCGAGCATGCCCCGCAGGGGCGCCGTCAGCGCCACCACCGGGATGCCCAGCGCCACCCACAGGAAGCCGGCGTGCGCTTCCGCCCGCAGGTCCATGGGCACGTCGAACGCCCGCTCCACCAGCCAGGGCGTCGCCCACGCCATGGCCCCGCCGGCCGCGAGCCCCAGGCCGCCCTGCACCAGGAGCGTCCAGCGGCCGACGGCCGCGGCGGCGGCGGGCTCCCCGCGTCCCAGCGCGTCGGCGGCGAAGCGGGTGGCGGCGCGCCCCAGGCCCATCTCCCCGGTGAGCGTGAGGATCATCCACGCGATGCCCAGCACGCCGAAGCGGGCCATCCCCAGCCCCTGCACCAGGACGGGGATCGCCACCAGCGCGACCACCAGGGGCAGCCCCTGCGACACCAGGTTGAACCCGGCGTTGCGCGTGAGCGTGGCGCCGCTCACGTCGGGCGGCGGCGCGGGCGGGGGCGGCGCGGCGGCTCCCGCGGCCGGCGGGCGCGGGCTCACACGCTCACCGGCCCGCCGCCGTCGCCGTCCAGGAACGTGACGGCCCACAGTTCCAGCGTCAGGAAGGCCCAGATGCGGAACGCGTTGTCCTCGCGCCCCTCCCACTGGGCCCGGATCACCGACCAGACGCCGTCGGGGTCCAGCAGGCCACGGGCGCGGATCCGCTCCGGCGCCAGCAGCGCGTGGATGAGCGGCTTGAGCTCCCCCTGCACCCACGAGCGGTGCGGCGCGGAGAAGCCGGCCTTGGGGCGGTGCACGACGTCCTGTGGGAGGTAGCGCGCGGCCACGGCCTTGAGGATCCGCTTGGAGGTGGAGCCGCCCAGCTTGAGCCCGGGGGGCAGGCGGGTCACGTACTCCACCACCCGGTGGTCCAGGAGCGGCACCCGCACCTCCACCGAGGCCGCCATGGACGCCCGGTCCGTGTAGGCCAGGTTCAGGCTGGGCAGGAAGGTGTTCAGGTCCAGGTGCGTCATGCGGTCCACGGGGTGGAGCCCGGCCGAGCGGTCCAGGTGGCCGCGGTGCACGCCCCAGGGGTCGCCGGCGGGCGCGCCGCCCAGGACCGAGGGCAGCTCGTCGGGACCGTAGTAGCCCGAGAAGCCCAGGTAGCGGTCCTCGAACTCGAGCCCGGCGCTGCCGACGAACTTCTTGGCGTTGCGGATCTGGCTCATGAACGGACCGGGGCGAGCCGCCGGGAGCGATTGGACCATGGGCTCGATGAAGCCGCGGCGCAGGAAGCGGGGAACGCGCCGGTACCGCTCGGCCAGGAGCGTCGCCCGGTGTCGGCCGTATCCTGCGAAGAGCTCTTCGGCCCCCATCCCCGCCAGCATCACGGTGGCGCGCTCCCGGGCGGCCGTGCAGATCAGGTACGTCGACAGGGCGGCGGGGTCGGCCACGGGGTCGTCCAGGTGCCACACCATGCGTGGCAGGAGCCCCGCCACGTCGGGCGTGAGCTCGTGCTCCCGGTAGTCCAGGTCGTCGAAGTGGTCGCGCACCCGGCGCGCCCAGGGCGCGTCGGCCGCCTCGAGGCGGAGCCGGTCGTCGGCGGGGAACGCCACGGTCTCGGTTGTCACCCGGCCGGCGCCTTCCAGGCGCATGAGCGCCACCACCAGGGACGAGTCCACGCCCCCCGACAGGAAGGCGCCCAGCGGGACGTCGCTGATGAGGCGGTCGCGCACCGCCTCGCGCAGGAGCCCGTCCAGGCGCTCCACCGCCTCGGCCTCGCCGGGGCCGCCCCGGCCGTTGCGCCCCGGCAGGGGCAGCGGCACGTCCCACCAGCGTTCAGCCGTCGCCTCCCCGCCGCGCACGCGCAGGAGCGTGCCGGGCTCGAGCTGGCGCACCCCCTCCAGCAGCGTCCCCGGCGCGGGCACCCACAGGAACGTGAGGTAGCGGGCCAGCGAGACCGGGTCCACGCGCCGCTCCACGCTCTCGAAGGCCAGCAGCGCCTTGATCTCCGAGGCGAAGCCCAGCCCGGCGGGGGTGCGGGTCCAGTAGAGCGGCTTGATGCCCAGGCGGTCCCGGACCAGCGTGAGATCGCCGCTCAGGGTGTCCAGGATCGCGAAGGCGAACATGCCCACCAGGCGGGGGAGCAGCGCCTCGCCCCACTCGGCCCACCCCTCCACCAGCACCTCCGTGTCGGTGCCGGTGCGGAACGCCCGGCCCCTGGCCTCGAGCTCACGGCGCAGGCCCGGAAAGTTGTAGACCTCGCCGTTGAAGACGATGCGCCAGCGGCCCGAGGCGTCGGCCATGGGCTGGCGCCCCCGGAGCGAGGGATCCTGGAGGGCGAGACGGCGGAAGCCCAGCCAGGCCTCTCCCGCCGGGGTGGCCAGGTGCTCGACGCCCACGTCGTCGGGGCCCCGGTGGGTGAGGCGGCGCACCGCCTCCTCCACCCGGTCGCGCGGCTGCGGCCCGCCGATCCAGCCGGCGACGCCGCACATCAGAGGCCCTCGGCGCGGCGCTCGGCCGCCCGCACCTCGGCCAGCTCGGCCAGCGCCCGCAGCATCCAGGCCTGGGTCCAGCGCATGTACGCCCGCCGGTTGGTCCACGCCTGGTGG
>JAHWKH010000273.1 GCA_019347995.1 Gemmatimonadota bacterium
AGCGGAGGAACCGGTAGAGGGCCCCCTCCGTCCGCCCGGGAGGGGCCTCCGGCCGGTCGGGGGCGGCCTCTGCCGGGTGGGGGGCGTCTTCCGGCCGCTGGGGGGCGTCTTCCGGCCGGTCGGGGGCGCCTTCCGGCTCGGCGGCCCCGGTGTCGGCCGGCTTCACCTCGGCCCCTTACGGCATCAATCGGAGCGGGCGAGGAGGGTCGCCCCGGCGACACCGGCGACCGTCAGGACGGCGTTGCCGGGGGCGTAGTAGCGGTCGAAGAACGCCTGGATCTCGCGCGCCTCGTGGGTGCGCGTGAGCGCCAGCATGAGGAGCACCCGCGCCTTGTGGGGCGGAAGATCGCCGGCGACCACCAGCCCCCGCTCTGCCATGGGCCTTCCGCCCACGGCCCGCGGCATCACCCGTCCCTCCGGGACCCGGGAGGCCAGCACCACGGGCAGGCCCGCCTCCGCGGCGGCCCGGACGGCGTCCGTCATCGCTGGGCTGGTGCGCCCTCCGCCGAACGCCTGGACGACCAGGCCGTCGGCCCCGCGCCGGACCCAGGCACCGACCTCCTCGGCCCCGGAGCCGGCGTAGTCCGCCACCATGGGCACCACGGGCAGGCTCTCCCGCCCCGACACGTCGAAGGGGGTGTCCACGGTATGGCCGCCCGGGAGCCCGCGACGGAAGACCACGGCGTCGTCGTCGGCGACGCCCAGCGCGCCCCACTCCCCCGAGCGGAAGGCGTCCACCCGGACGTTGTCCAGCTTGCGGACATCGCGCGCGCTGTGGATCTCGTCGTTCATGAGCACCAGCGCGCCCCGCCCCCCTGCGTCGGGATGCGCGGCCACGCGCACGGCGTCCAGGAGGTTGGCGGGGCCGTCGGGACCCACGGCGTCGGCGGAGCGCATGGCGCCCGTCACCACCACCGGTCGAGGATCCTTCACCGTCAGGTGGAGGAAATAGGCCGTCTCCTCCATGGAGTCGGTGCCGTGGGTGACGACGATACCCGCCAGACCGGGGTCGGCGGTGAAGATCTCGTTGACGCGGCGGGCCAGGCCCAGCCAGTGATCGGGGGTCATGGCCGAGGAGCCGATGCGGCTGAACTCCTCGACCTCCAGGCGGGCGACGCGCGCCAGCTCCGGCACCGCGGCCACCAGGCCCTCGCCGGTGAGGCTCTCGCGGCCGGCGCGGCTGGCGATGGTCCCGCCCGTGGAGAGGACCGTCACGCGCGGGAGCTCGGGCTCGGGGGCTTCCTGGGCGTCGGCGGGAGCCGCCACGGACAGGAAGGCGAGGGCCAGACCCGCGACCGCCGTCCCCCACGAGGCCGCCGGTGGACTCATGTCCGGGCCCCGCGACCGGGGATCCGACGGGCGGGGCGTCCGCTCCTCACCCGACCCCCGCCCCCGCCGCCTCCCTCCCCACGCCTTCCAGGAACGCCTGGAAGAGGCGGCGGGCGACCGGCCCCACCCGGCCCTCGCCCACCGGACGGCCGTCGATCCGCACGCACGGCCGTATCTCGGTGGTGGTCCCGGTGAAGAACGCCTCCTCGGCGTGCGCCAGCTCCTCGACGTGGATCGGACGCTCCTCCACCGGCGTCCCGGTCTCGCCGCAAAGGTCGAGGACGTAGTCCCTCGTGATGCCTCCCAGGATGACGTTGCTCGCGGGGTGGGTGACCACGACGCCGTCGAACACGGCGAAGAAGTTGTTGTGCGCTCCCTCGAGCGCCATGCCGTCGCGCACCAGGAGGGCGTCGGCCACGCCGGCCTCGGCGGCGGCCTGCTGCGCCAGCACGTTGGGCAGCAGCGCGATGGTCTTGATGTCCACCCGCGCCCAGCGCCGATCGGGATGGGTGACGGCCTCGAACCCCTTCTCCCAGGCGTCCCGGGCCGGCCGCCGGTACTCCTTGGCGAACGCGTACACGGTGGGCTCCACCCTCCCCGTGGGAAACGCGTGGGTCCGGGGCGCCACCCCCCGGGTCACCTGCACGTACACGATCGACACCTCCTCGTCCTCCAGACCGTTCTCGGCCAGGAGGCGGCGGTGCATGTCGGGCAGCCCCGAGGGGTCGAAGTCGATGCGCAGCTCGCCCAGCCCCCGGCGCATGCGCTCCAGGTGGCCGTCCATGCGGAAGAAGGCGCCCCGGTACGCGGGGGTGACCTCGTAGACGCCGTCGGCGAAGAGGAAGCCCCTGTCGTCGACGGGGACCGTGGCTTCGTCCTTGGGCAGGTACTCGCCGTTCAGGTAGACGGTGCTCATGCAGGCTCCGGTAGAGGATGCATCCGAGTTTCCAAGATGGGCAGAGCGTCGCCGCGACGGGAGGGCGGTGGGGCGGCCGCGCCTGGCGCGGCGGCCGCGGGAGCCGATCTTGCAAGACGCCGCCGAGGGATTTCTCCCGGAGCGCCGCCCCCCGTGACGAGGACAGCCGCGTGACCCCGGACCTGCCGAGCGCCCTCGCGTGGCTCGAGCCGTTTCTACCCACGTGGCGGATGACCCTCGTGGGAACACCCCTGGCGGCGGCCTACGCGGGTGCGGCGGCCTGGCTCGCCGGCTGGCTCCGCACCCGACGCGGCGTGCGAGCGCCCTACACCCGCAAGGTCTTCCACTTCGTCATCATCTCGGCGGCGGCGGTGGTCCAGATCCTGTGGGGTCTGCCGGGGACGGTCGTCTTCGGCTCGGTGACGGCGCTGCTGGTGCTGGGTGCCGTCGCCCGGGGGGACGGCTTCGCCTTCTACGAGGCCCTGGCGAGGCCCACCGACGCCCCGCACAGGACGCTTTTCATCCTGGTGCCGCTGGCGACCACGGCGGCGGGCGGCGTGCTCGCCAACCTCCTGTTCACGGCCTTCGCCCCCGTGGGATACATGGTGACGGGGTGGGGCGATGCCGTGGGTGAGCCGGTGGGCACGCGCTGGGGACGCCACCGCTACAGCGTGCCGTCGCTGGCCGGCGTTCCCGCGACGCGCAGCCTGGAGGGGAGCGGAGCCGTCTTCCTCGTGGGGACGGCCGCGGCGGCGGTGACACTGGTGGCGCTGGGATATCCCCCCGGCACCGCCATGGGTGCCGGGCTCGCATGTGGCGTCGCGGCTACGGCCATCGAGGCCTTCAGCAGCCACGGCCTCGACAACCTCACCGTGCAGGTGGGCGCCGCGCTCGTGGCGTGGCTGGTCCTGGCCTGAGGGTCCGCCGCGCTACGGAGTGAAGACCACCTCGAGCTTGCCATACCAGGTATCGTCCTGGTTCTCGATGTTCTTCCAGCCGCCCGAACCGGCGAGGATCCAGTTGGCTCCCGTGATCCACTGTACGACGGGCCCGAACTGGGTCACCCGGTACGGGTCACCGAGCTCGTCCCCGGTCTCTCCCTGCCACACGGCCTCGCCGCCCAGGTTGAGGCTGGAGCCGGGACCGAGATCCACCACGCGCCGCGTCACCCTTCCGCGGCTCCAGAGATACTCCGACCCCCAGTTGTAGGAGGCGATGCCCTGGAGACCCCAGGTGCCGTCGCCCCAGTACTCCGCGTGGACGCCCGTGGTGGCTCCGTCCTCCGAGCCGCCGAAGAACGGCTGCGCGCTGTCGGAGTCCTTGAAGCTGTAGCCCACGTCCACCTCCAACGACCCGCCGGAGGCCCGGTACTCCACGCCGACGGAGGGGCCGATGGAGTAGATGTCCCCGCCCGGGGTGCCGACCCTGTAGGCCGACAGGCCCAGCGTCGGCCGGACGCCTTCCCAGCCGGGATCGCTATCGAACGACTCGGTCTTGGTGATCATCTTCGACGGCGCATCGGCCCCGCGCGCCGTCACCACCACTGCGGCGAGAAGGATCAGACCAACGACGCCGATGATCGGTGACTTTGGCATCGATAATTACCTCGTGGTGAAATCTCCTGCGTCGTGCCGGCAGCGATGGATTCGCC
>JAHWKH010000274.1 GCA_019347995.1 Gemmatimonadota bacterium
GGCGGCGCGGGTGCCGGCGGTGAGGGTGAGGAGCTGCGCGCCCGCCGAGCCGGGGCCCTGCGCGGCCGCGCCCGGCGGGCAGGCGGCGCCCGCGGCGCAGAGGGCCGTGGCGAGCGCCGCCGCCCACCGGCGCCATCGACAGGGGCTCATGGGGTCCCGGCCTCCGATCGCATTGGGACCTTCCCCATCGTCTCCGGGAGTCCTGCAGGGGGGCAGCGCGACCCTGCGGCCTTTGCGCGACCGACCGGCCGCCGCCAAGCTTGTGTCCCCTCCCACCGCCACAGGGCGCTCGCCCATGCACCACCTCAGCCGATCGCGCGCCCCGGTGCGGACCCTCGCCCTGGGAGCGGCGGCGCTGGCCTGGACGGCGCTGGCGTGGGCGGCCCTGCCCCATCGGCTGGAGGCGTCCGCTGCGCAATCGTGGCAGGCTCGGTGGATCGCCGCACCGGGCGGCGCCGAGGGGAACACGTGGCACGCCTTCCGCCACGAGATCGATCTCGACGACGCGCCCTTTCGCACCGTAGTCCGGATCGCCGCGTCCGACAAGTACTGGCTGTGGGTGAACGGACAGATGGTGGTGTTCGAGGGTCAGCTCAAGCGCGGGCCTTCGCGGAGCACGACATACTACGACACCCTGGACCTGGCGCCCCACCTCCGGGAGGGTCGCAACACCATCGCCGCCCTGGTCTGGTACTGGGGCCGGAGCGGCTACTCCCACCGGTCGGCAGGGCAGGCGGGCTTCCTGTTCGAGGCCGACTTCGGGGGCCGGCCCCTGGTGAGCGACGCCGGCTGGAAGGCCCGCGTGCTCCCGGCCTACCAGGCCGCGGCCGATCCGCAGCCGAACGGTGCCCTGACCGAGCAGCACGTGCGCTACGACGCCCGCCTGGCCGTCCCCGGCTGGAACCAGCCCGGCTTCGACGACAGCGGATGGGCGCCCGCCGTCGAGCTCGGGACGCCGCCGATCCCGCCGTGGAACGAGCTTGTGGCCCGCCCGATTCCCATGTGGAGGGGCGGCGGCCTCCAGGACTACGCGTCGCTGGAGCGGGGGGAGCGGGGCGCGGTCGTGGCCAGGCTGCCCTACAACGCGCAGGTCACCCCCTATCTCAGGGTGCGGGCACCGGCGGGAGAGCTGATCGTCATGAGCACCGACACGTACGTCACCGCCCGCGCGACCACCGTGCGCGCCGAGTACGTCACGCGGGAGGGGGTGCAGGAGTACGAGTCGTACGGCTGGATGAGCGGCCACGAGGTGCGCTACCAGATGTCACCGGCCGTCGAGGTGCTGGACCTGAAGTACAGGGAGACCGGATATCGAGCCGACGTCGAGGGCAGCTTCCGCAGCGACGACGGGGACCTCGACGCGCTCTGGACCAAGGCGAGGCGCACGCTCCAGGTCAACATGCGGGACAACCACATGGACACCCCCGATCGGGAGCGAGCGCAGTGGCTGGGCGACGTCGTCGTCCAGCTCGGCCAGGTGTTCTACGCCCTCGACGCGCAGCGCGGGCCGCTCCTGGCGAGAAAGGCGTTCCGGCAGATGGCGGCGTGGCAGCGCGACGACGGCGCCCTCCTCACGCCCATCCCCTACGGCAAGGGCCTGGACAGCCCGGAGCTCCCGCTGCAGCTGCTGTCGGCGGTGGGGTGGTATGGCCTGTGGAGCTACTACCTCCACACGGGCGACGAGGAGACGCTCGCGGCCGTCTATCCCGCCGTGCGGGAGTACCTGGGGCTGTGGGAGGTGGCCGCCGACGGGCTCGTCGTGCACCGTCCGGGCGACTGGGCCTGGGCGGACTGGGGCGAGCACGCCGACTATGCCGTCCTCGAGAACGCCTGGTACCACCTCGCGCTCCGGGGCGCGAAGGAGGTGGCCACGGTGGTGGGGGCGGTCGCGGACACGGCCGACTACGCGGAGCGCATGCGGGCCCTCGAAGCGGCGTTCCGCTCCCGGTTCTGGGCCGGCGACCACTACCGCTCGCCCGGCCACGCCGGCCGGGTCGACGACCGCTCCAACGCCCTGGCCGTCCTGGCCGGGCTGGCCACGCCCGATCAGCACTCCGCCCTGCTGCAGGTCCTCCTCCGGGAGGAGCACGCGAGCCCCTACATGGAGAAGTACGTGCTGGAGGCCATCTTCGTCCTGGACGGCGCCGAGCATGCGATGGCGCGCATGAAGCGTCGCTACGGTCCCCAGATCCGGAGCTGGATCACGACCCTCTGGGAGGACTGGGAGTTTCGCGAATGGAACACCTACAACCACGCCTGGGCGGGCGGCCCGCTGACGCTTCTGTCCCGGTACGCCGCCGGCGTCGCCCCGGCGGAGCCGGGGTGGGAGCGCTACTCCCTGCTGCCGCAGATGGGCTCGCTTCGGGAGATCGCCGCGGTCGTACCGACGCCGCACGGAGGCATCGAGGTGTCGCTGGAGCGTGGGCCCGGCCGCGTCCGCGTGGCGGTCGACGCCCCGGTCCCGGGTGTTCTGGGCGTACCGGTGGGGGACATGGACCGGCCCACCGTGGCGGTGGACGGCGTCGACATCTGGCGGGATGGAGCCGCCACACCGGATTCGGGCGAAGTGCGGGTCCTGTCGGCGGACTCACGCTGGATCCGGTTGGACGTCCCCGCGGGGGCCCGGGCGGTCGAGGCGTCGGGGCCCGTCATCGCGCCCCCGGAGCCCGTGGAGGCCCTCAACCTGAGCGAGAACCCCGTCCGCTCCGGAAGGGTCGTCTTCAACTTCTCCGAGACGCCCGACGTGGCCGCCGTCTTCACCCTGGACGGCCGCCGCGTCGTCGACCTGCTCCGCAGGATGTCGGAGCCCACGCGCGCCATGTGGGACCTGAGCAACGAGCGCGGCGGCCGCGTCGCTCCCGGGATCTATCTGGTGGTGGCCCGCGTGGGCGACGAGCTGGTGCGACGGAGGTTGATCATCCCGTAGGGAGACGCGCCTTGAGCCCATCCCCGCTCCCGGATAGCTTCCCACTCCGGACCTGGCTGCCGGCCCGGGGGTAGCCGGGAGACGGGCCGCCGCTGCCCGGTCGGGGCGGCGGTTTTTTTCCGCCGACATTCCCCGATCCGCGCGTTGGCGGGCGCGGCGCCACCCGCACGCATCCAGGATGGAGACCAAGCCGGTGAAGGACGCTTCCACGAAGCCCCCGCAGGGCTACGGCTACGCCCCGTCCGGCAAGGACACCGGCGTGGTGAAGCCCAAGGGGACCTCGCGCATCCGGGCCCACGAGGGGCTGGACGTCATCCCGCTGCGCTCCCGCAAGCCCGAGTGGCTCAAGGTGCGCTCGCCCGGGGGGCCCAACTACCTCCGCCTCAAGAAGATGATGCGGAGCGGCTCCCTCCACACGGTGTGCGAGGAGGCCGGCTGCCCGAACATCGGGGAGTGCTGGGAGGCGGGAACCGCCACCTTCATGATCCTCGGCGACGTCTGCACCCGCGCCTGCAAGTACTGCGGCGTCGCCCACGGGATGCCGACCGAGCTGGACGAGGACGAGCCGCGGCGGGTAGCGGAGACGTGCGAGGCCATGGGGCTCGAGCACGTGGTCATCACCAGCGTGAACCGGGACGAGCTGCCGGACGGCGGAGCCGGGATCTACGCCGCCACCATCCGCGAGATCCGCGGCCGGCTGCCCGACTGCTCGGTGGAGGTGCTGATCCCCGACTTCAAGGGCGACGAGGACGCCTTGGCGACGGTGCTCGACGCCGAGCCGGCCATCCTCGGCCACAACCTCGAGACGGTGGAGCGCCTCCACCCGGACGTGAGGCCGGGCGGGCGGTACTGGCGCTCGATCTCGTTCCTCGGGGCGAGCAAGCGCATGCGCCCGGACATCCGCACCAAGACCGGGATCATCCTCGGCATGGGCGAGGAGGAGGCGGAGATCCG
>JAHWKH010000275.1 GCA_019347995.1 Gemmatimonadota bacterium
GATCGATCGCCTGCTGCGGCCCAGGTCCGTCGCCGTGGTCGGCGCTTCGGACCGGCACGGCGCGCTCGGGGCGACGCTGCTCAACAACCTCGTGCAGTACGCGTTCGACGGCGAGATCTACCCGGTCAATCCGAAGCGCGACGAGCTGCAGGGCCACAAGGTCTGCCACTCGGTAGACGAGCTGCCCGAAGGGATCGACTGCGCGGTGCTCGCCATCCCGCGGCCGTTCGTGCTCGACACCGTCCGCTCGCTGGCGGAGCGCAAGTGCGGCGCGGTGGTGATCTACTCGGCCGGCTTCTCCGAGGCCGGCGAGGAGGGCCTTCAGGACCAGCTCGAGCTCGGCCGCATCGCCGAGGAGGGCGTGGAGGGCCGCTGGGGGCGCCACCGCGCCATGGCGCAGGCCTGCGCGGAGTGGGTGACGGCCGCGGGCGACCGGCTGGGGGTGGAGATGTCGGTGCTGGCCGACGCGGCCCACCGCTCCCCCACGGTGACCTGCGTGCGGGTGCCCGGGGGCACCACCGGCCCGGCGGTGGTGAAGGCGGTCAAGGAGCGCGGCTTCGTCATCGGCGGCGGCTACGGGAAGCTGAAGCAGGACACCATCCGCATCGGCCACATGGGCGACCACACGGTCGCCGAGACGGAAGCCGTGCTCGAGGCCACGGAGGACGCGCTGCGCGCGCTCATGGGAGGCGGCCGATGAGTCCCGCCGCCACCGAAGCCCGGGTCGCGGCGCCGGCCACCGGGCTGCCGGCCGCCGGCCGCTTCACCGTGGTGGCCACCGACAAGGTGAAGACGGCCGCGCTCCAGGCCCTGCGCGACGACGAGCGCTTCGAGGTCCTCACCGTCGAGGGCGGCGACGAGCTCCGTGAAGCGCTGCGCCGGGCCCACGGGCTCATCGTGCGCAGCGCCACGCAGGTGGACCGGGACCTGCTGGACGGAGCCCCCGAGCTGCGGGTCGTGGGCCGCGCCGGCGTAGGGGTCGACAACATCGACCTGGCCGCCGCCACCGAGCGCGGCGTCGCCGTCCTCAACGCGCCGGCGGGCAACACCGTCTCGGCCGCCGAGCTCACCCTGGCCCTCATCCTGGCCACCGTGCGCAAGGTGGCCGAGGCCGACCGCTCGGTGCGCTCCGGCGAGTGGGTCCGCTCCCGCTTCGGCGGCATCGAGCTGCGGGGGAAGACGCTGGGGCTGGTGGGCGCCGGCCGCATCGGGAGCGAAGTGGGCCGCCGCGCCCGGGCGTTCGGCATGGACGTCGTAGCCCACGACCCCTATCTGACCGACGAGCGCGCCGACGACCTCGGCTTCGAGCGGGTGTCGTTCGAGGAGGTGCTCGAGCGCTCGGACGTGGTGTCGCTGCACGTGCCCCTCACGGCGCAGACGCGAGGGCTGCTCGACGCACGGACGCTGCGCACCATGAAGCCGTCGGCGTTCCTGGTGAACGTGGCGCGGGGAGGCGTGGTGGACGAAGCGGCGCTGGTGGAGGCGCTGGAGGAGGGCGTCATCGCCGGAGCGGCGCTGGACGTCTTCGAGGAGGAGCCGCTGCAGGAGGACAGCCCCCTGCGGCGGGCGCCCAACCTGGTGCTGACGCCCCACCTGGGCGCGTCCACCAGCGAGGCGCAGGAGCTGGTGGCCGGCGAGATCGCCGAGGCCGTCCGCGCCGCCCTGGCCGAGGGCGACCTGTCGCGTGCGCTCAACGCGCCCGCCATCGGCAGCGAGGCGCTGCGCCGCCTGCAGCCGATACTGAAGCTGGGGCGGACGCTGGGGCGGCTGGGCTGCGTGCTGGCGCCGGGTGGCATCCTGGGCGTCGACGTGCGCTACGCCGGCGAGTTCCCCGATGCGCCGGGCCCGCTGGCCTCGAACGTCCTGATGGGGCTGCTGGGCAACATCCTGGGCGACGACCAGGTGAACTTCGTCAACGCGCCGCACCTCGCGGAGGTGCGCGGCATCGGCGTATCCACGCACCGCCTGGCGCGGCGCACCGACTACACCGAGTTCGTCGAGCTCGTCGTGCGCGCCGAGCGGGGCGAGACCCGCGTCGCCGGGGCGCTCCTGGGCGAGCGTCACGCGCGCCTGGTGCGCGTGGACGACTACCACGTGGACGTGGAGCCGCAGGGGAGCCTGCTGGTGCTGCGGAACCGGGACGTGCCCGGCGTCATCGGCCGGGTGGGCACGCTCCTCGGCGAGATGGAGGTCAACATCGCCGAGTACCACCAGGCGCGCCTGTCCCAGGGCGGGGAGGCGCTGGCCGCCGTGGCGGTGGACGGCACGGTGAGCCCGGCCATGGTGAGCCGCCTGCGGGAGGTGCCCGAGATCCTGGACGCCTGGGTGGTGGAGCTGGGGTAGTCGGCTTTCGCTCAGCCGAGCTCCACGCAGGGGTCGTCGTTGCCCGTGTCGCAGTGCTGGATGCGAAAGGCGAGCCGTTTGAGCGTGCAGCGGGTTCGGCCGAACCATACGAACGGAGCCAGCGCCAGCGCGGCGATCAGGAGAGCGATCACGATGATCAGGCATTGCCAGCCCCTGCTCCCTGCGAACGTGGGGGCCAGGCATTTCGGCGCGAAGGGCGCGAGCACCCTCCTCACCTCGCGTTCACAGACCGGACAGAAAGCCGAGAGGTCCCTCATCATGCACGCGTGAGCGGGCCGGTAGAGGCCGCAGTGCCAGTAACCCGCGCCCTCGAAGGCTCCGACCGTCCCGGCCGGCGAGCTCGGCGGACCGGTCCCGCACGTGGCGCAGTCTGGGTTGGACCCGGTCGGCAGCGGTGTGGTCGGCGCGACGAGGTCGGCCCATTTGAGCGCCGGCCCGAGGTCGCGGGCGACGTTGGGTTCGACCGGGGGCGGGCCGGCATAGGTGTGGTTGCCGTCGTCACAAGCGGTGAGGAAGTCGTACTCGTCTCCCAGGTGAAACGCCGAATGCCCCAGCTCGTGGATGGCCGCACGGGCCCACGGCCATGTAGCCGCGTTCGAGACGGTCGCGAAGGCGCCTCCGCTCCCGCCCTGCAACGGAGAGTTGACGATCACGACCACTTGATGGTGTTCGGGCACCTGGGTGGCCGCCACCCACTCGACGAGGCCGCTGTTCACCAGGATGATGCGCCGGACGCCGTATCCACAGAACGTGGCATCGAAGAACGTCCGGGGCGCCGCACCGGTTCCGCCGCATGCCGTCGGGTCGTCCGCACCCGATTCCAACGAGGCGACGTCCACTCGGTAGACGTTGATGGCGCAGTCGAGGTCGTCGAGCGGCGGAAGCGACGTCAGTTGTTCGGCGAACTCGCGAGCGTCCTCTGCGAAGTCCGTCATCTCCTCTGGGCGATAGCCTTCGGAGATGATGGCGAGGTTGTACCGGCGCCAGGCCGGTCCGTGGTCGATGATCTTCGTCGCTCCGAGGATCCAGCCGTCGTAGTAGCTCAAGAGGGCATCTCCCGCGGCCCCCGCGGGGCATCCTCCAGAGCGAACGTCCCCAGGAGGCCAGCATCCTCCCGATCGGTGCCGGCGGCGAACAGCGCCACCCTGCGGGCGTCGGGGTTCCCGGGCACCAGGACCGAGAAGACGCCGCTGCGCGTGGGGACGCGGGCCTGCGCCACCGGCCGACGTACATCGTCCGTCGAAACCTCGGCCGTCTCGCCGAAGAGATGGGGCAGCAGCTGGCGGTAGAGTACCTCGTCGCCGGGACCGCGCAGCTCGAGCCAGCTGCCGCGCTGCGGCCCCTGGAGATCCGGGGCCGAGGGTGGGAGGGTGACGGTCACGCTCGCGACGTGCTCCAGCCTCACGTCGATGCCCTCGTATCGAAACGTCAGCCTGAGCGCGGTCGGCGGTGGCGACATGGAGGCCTCAGGGAGAGCGAGGGGGTGG
>JAHWKH010000276.1 GCA_019347995.1 Gemmatimonadota bacterium
GGAGGGGTCGGTGGCGACGTCCTGGACCGTGAAGCGTCCCACGCGCGCGCCCCGGGAGAAGAGCACGAACTCGGATCCGGGAGCGAGGAACTCCTGCGCGAAGGCCGCCCGATACCCGGGCGCCTCGTCCTCGTCCGGAATGGGGACGAGGGAATCGCCGGCGATGGCGCCCACCGGCACCAGGGTCACGGCCCCGGTGGTGTCCGCGCGGCCCATGTACAGGACCGGCTGGTCCGGAAGGCGCAAGCCTTCGTCCTCCCCGGCGTCCTCCGTGTCCAGTGCGGCGCCGAAGGTGGCGGGCGGCGGCGGCTGGAGGTGCACTTCGACGCCGCCCCACGCCACGTTGTCGCACGCGGACGTGGCGCTTATGATCACGGCCGTTGTCAGCCAGCGGAGCGCCTTTCGGGACAAGGTCTACCCGCGGTTCCAGGGTGATGATCGGAGAGGCCGGGGCGCCCGTGGCGTCCCGGCCCTCACGGCTCTGGAAGCTATTCCCGCGCGCGGAAGGGCGCAAAGCCGCGCCGGCGGACCCGTCGGCGCGGAGGGACCGCCTCCGCAACGCGTGCAAGCAAGGCCGGGGCCACGTCGGGTCTCCCGGGAGAGAACCGAGGTCGCATGCCGGACCAGCGCCAGTTCCGCGAAGTCATCGGGCACTTCACCACGGGCGTCACCGTGGTGACGTCCCTGCGTGCCGACGGCCGCCCCTGCGGGATGACGGCCAACTCGGTGGCGTCGGTCTCCCTCGATCCCCTCCTGATCCTGGTCTGCCTGGATCGTGAGGCGGCCTCCCACGGCTGCGTCATCGACGGCGGGGCCTTCGCCGTCTCCATCCTTTCGCACGACGACGAAGCGCTGGCGCGGCGCTTCGCGGAGGGGGAGCGCGAGGACCGCTTCACGGCCCTGGAATGGCGGGCGGAGGTCACGGGAAGCCCGGTTCTGTCCCGCGCCCTGGCCTGGGTGGACTGCCGGGTGCGCGACGTCCACGAGGGGGGCGACCATTCCATCGTGGTGGGGGAGGTGATGGCCTGCGACGCCCGGGAGGGGGAGCCGCTGGTGTTCTACCGCGGCGAGTACCGGCGGATGCCCGGTTGAGGACGCTCCGGCATCCCCTCGCGTGGCTGCCGCCGCTCGCGGTGGGGCTCGCGGCCGCCGTCGCCGCCGAGCTCTCGGTGGCGCTGCTCCTCTACACGACGGAAGGCTTCCTCGAAGCCCTGACCGTCATCCTCGTGGTGGAGCTGGGGGCGCTGGGGCTCGGGCTCTGGTCCGCCCCGACGAGCGGCGGCCCCGGCTGGGAGGCCATGAGGCGGCGCTGGCTCCTGACCCTCGTGGCCTTCACGGCCGCCGCCGGCGTGGCGGCGGGCTGGGACCTGGCTGGAGGGCTCGCGTCCCGGCCCGTTCTGCGGGGCGTCGGGCTGGCGTCGCTCGCGGCCTTTCCCCTGTACGCGGTGGGCACGCTGCTGGGCGCGATGTCCGCGATCCGGAGGGACGATCCCGCGCCCTCGCCCGTGGGTGCCCCCGCGATCCTCGGAGCGGCCGCCGGAGCCGCGATGGTGGGCCTGCTGGGCGCCCGCACCCCCCCGATCACGGCGTACCTGGGGTGTGTCGCCCTCCTGTCCGGCGCCTCGCTGGTCCACGGCCGCGTCCTCGACCGCCGCACCCGCACCCGGACGCTCGCCGTGCGCGCGGCGGGCTCGGGCAGGGTGCGCGTGGTGGAGCGCATCCGGGGGGTGCGCAGGGAGAAGGTGCTGATGGATGGCGGCGTCGTTCGGGGCGGCTGCGACGAAGCGGGGCACCCGGTGCGCGTGTGGGAAGAGGGCGCCGCGCGCCTGCTGGCCGCCGAAGGTGAGCCGGTCGACCTGCTGGTGGTGGGCGCCGGGGCCGCTGGCGTCGCGGCGCTTCTCGCGGGGCCGCGGGCGCTCACCGTGGCCGAGCCCGACCGCGACGTGGCCGACCTGGTGGCGGAGCATCTTCCCGAGCTGCCCGGAGGCCCCGCGCTGCCCTGCGATCTCCTGGAGGGGGTGCTTCCCGAGGGGACGTGGGGCGCGGCGGTGATGGACGCGTCGGCCTGGATGGACCGGGCGCCCGTGCCGAGGCTGCCCCGCCGGACGTTGGAGGCCTTCGCGAGTGGGCTGAAGTCGGGGGGCGTCCTGCTCGTCGGCGGCGTCGGCCTCGACGCGGACGACGGCCGCGGCCTGGAGGCCCTGGCGGCCGCGGCGTCGGGTGCCGGCTTTCCGCGGATGGAGGCATGGATCCGCGAGGACGGCGAGGCGGGCGGCATCGTCGTCCTGCACAGGTCGGGGGACCGCGCGCCGGGAGGTGAGCCCTCGCCCTACGCCTCCGCCCGCGGCGAGCTCCCGTCGGCCGGCCTGGCGACCTCCGCGCCCCCGGCGGAGACGCCACGGGGAATCCTCCGGCTCCCGGGCTGGCGCCGGCTGCGGGTCGAGCCGTGATCCTCGCCCACCTCTCGGACCTCCACCTGGGCTTTCGCGGTCACGGGCGGCGGGAGCGCGGCCGCGACGCCCGCGAGAAGGACGTGCTGGAGGCGCTGGGCCGGGCCGTCGAGGAGCTGGTGGAGCTCAAGCCCGACGTGGTCGTGGTGACCGGCGACGTCTTCGACCGTCCCGACCCCGACCCGTCGGTGCTCCTCGACTTCTCGCGGTCGCTGGACGCGCTGCGCGGGGGACTGCCCGATCTGCCGGTGGCTCTCCTGGCGGGCCCCCGCGACCTGCCCCTTCGTCCGGGGGAGCCCGGCATCCTGGACGTCCTTGGCCGGTGGCGGGGCGTCGTGGCCGCGACGACGGAGGTCCGCTCCCTCGACCTCGGTGGAGGGGAGCTCCACCTCGTCCTGGTGCCCCATGGGGCGCTGGTGCGCGACGCGGCGCGAGAGACTCCCGCCGAGGCGGTACCCGACGCCGAGGCGCGCTTCAACGTCCTGGCGGTCCACGGAGGCGTGGGCCGGGGAGCGGGGCGGGGGAGGGGGCGCCGGCCCGCGGGCGGCCTGCGGGTGGACTACGAGGCGTGGGACTACGTGGCGCTGGGCGGGGAGCACGCCCACCGCGAGGCGGCCGCGAACGCCCGCTATGCCGGATCCCTGGAGCGCGTGGGTTGGACTCCGTGGACCGAGGCCCTGGAGGAGAAAGGGTTCTTCACGGTGGACCTGGAGGGGATGCGGGTGGTCTTCCATCCGCTGCCCGTGCGGCCCGTGGTGGCGCTGGCGCCCATCCGGGTGGCCCGGGGAGACCCGGAGCGGCTCCTCCGCCGGGTGCGGGAGGTCACGGCCGAGGTCCCGGGGGGCATCGACGATCGCATCGTTCGCCTCCGCATCCAGGGCGCGTCCTCCGAGGACCTGCGAGCGCTGCAGGACGGCATGCTCGGGGACCTGCGGGGGCGGGCGCTGCACCTCGGCCTCGGCGTGGAGGAGGCCGACGAGCCGGCGGGCCCGCCCGATCTCGCGCCCCGGCTGGCGACCCTCCTCGAGGCGGAGGGAGCCGATCCCGCGGGCGCCGGGGCCCTCCTCCCCGAGCCGCGGGTCCGGGCGCCCGCTCCGGGCAGCACCGCCGGGCGTCCGGTGCGGGTGCGCGGTCTCGCCGTCCGGCTTCCGCCCCGAGGCCTGGTGGCGCTGGTCGGACGCGAGCCGCGGGAGCGGGCGGCGCTGGGGCGGGCCCTCGCGACCCGGCGTCGTCCCCAGGCGCTGCGCACCGCTGGCCAGCACCTGCAGGCCGCCGCACGCCAGTTCGAGCGGCTGGGCGCGTCGGGGCAGGCCACCACCGCGCACCTGCTGCTGGCGATGGTCTCGTCATGGCCGCTCGGCCACTTCGACGCGGCCGCGGAGCAGCTGCAGCAGGCCC
>JAHWKH010000277.1 GCA_019347995.1 Gemmatimonadota bacterium
ATCAGATGCCGGAGCTCGGCCACCCCTCACGGGTCACCTGATCCGCTTCGGGACGCTCGGGCGGGGCCTCCTCGGGGAGACGCCGGACGCCGTAGACGACCCCGGCCGTGACCCCCGCGGTGGCGATGGAGACCACCAGGCCCATGGTCTGCCCGACTCCCACAGCGGCCGGGGACGCGGTGCCGAAGGGCGCGCCGACGATCCCTCCCACGATGGCGGCGCCGATGCTGGTGACAGCCAGGACCCCGAAGACCCACCAGAAGCCGCCCCGGACCAGCTCCACCTCTTCGTCGTGATGGACGTCTACTTCGGCCGGCTGGCCGCCTCGGCCCCGTTCCACGTCACCGACGAGGACGGCCTCCTCGTCCGCAAGGGCACCATCGAGAGGGTGGAGGGACCGTGCGCGACGCTGCGGGGCGAGGACGGCGAGCTGTACGGGCTGCGTGACTTCCGGGCCGCCCTCGAGGTGGGGGACCAGACGGAGGTGGAGGGGCGCGTGGCCGGCGCCTCGACCTGCCCGGGCGACATCACGATCCAGGTGGCGCGGGTGTCGGATCGGGCGGGAGGATAGCGCGGGTCACCCCCCTCGCCCACCCTCCAGCCAGTCGCGGGGCCCCACGGCCCTGCCCATCTCCTTCGGCCGCCGCTGGAACCAGCGCGACACCAGCATGACCTCCGCGGCCCCCTCCGGGGAGAGGGCGCCGGGGCCGGGGTCGGGCCGTCCGTAGACCTCCTCCACGAGCCGCGCCACGGCCGCATGCGCTTCGGGGGTCCTCGGGTGCTCGGCGGTGGCGGCGATCCGGCCCCGGCGCAGCAGGTAGACGCGATCGTCCCCCCGGGAGCCCGGCACCCGGTAGAGGAAGGTCAGGCTCTCCACCTGGCCCTTCCATCCGGTGAGCTCCTCGCGGAGCGCCCGCAGCCGCTCGGCGCGGTCGCGCAGCGTGGCGGCGTGCTCGAAGTCCAGCCGACCCGCCGCCTCGTCCATCTGCCGCGTCAGCACGTCCAGCACGCCCCGGCCCCGCCCCTCCAGGTAGCGCACCGCCAGGCGCACGCGCTCGCCGTACGCCGCCGCCGAGGTCCGGCCGCAGCAGGGCGCCAGGCACGTGCCCAGCTCTCCGCGCAGGCAGCGCGGCCCGCGGCTGCCGGCGAAGATCTCCGTCTGGTCTTCGAAGACGATGGGCGACGTGGCGGGGCAGTCGCGGAGCTGCAGGACGTACGCCAGCTCCCGGACCGTGTCGGCGACGCGCCGGACGCGGGGGAAGGGGCCGAAGTAGAGGGCGTCGTCGTCGGAGACGCGGCTCACCGGGATCACCCGCGGCGCGGGCTCCCGCGTCACCTTCACGAAGGCGAACGCACGCTTCCTCTTGTGCTGGACGTTGTATTGCGGGCGGTGTCGCTGGATCAGCTTCATCTCCCGCACCAGCGCCTCGAACTCGTTGGGCACGTACTCCCACGCCACGCGCCGGGCCTCCCGGATCAGCTCCGCGGCCTTCTCCCCCCGGGGCGCGCTGAAGTAGGAGAGGATCCGGCTCCTCACCCGGACCGACTTGCCCACGTAGAGGAGCCGGCCGCCCTCGCCGTACATGCGGTAGACGCCGGGGCGGTCCTCGGCGTGGGACCTCACGTGGGCCCGCAGGGCGCTGCTGGGTCGCATGGATCTCCGGGTCTTCGCCTTCTGTTCGGTACGGCCGTGCAAGATCCGCGGCTCGGCCCCGGGCCGCAACCCCTTCCGCGGGGCCCCCCAGCCCATTGCTGTCGCCCACGCGGCGCCGCTACCGTGCGCCATGGACGACTCCCGTCATTCCCGCGTCATCCGGGACCCGCTGTGGGACACCATCCGCCTGGACCCCACGGCCGTGCGCATCGTGGATACGCCTGCCTTCCAGCGCCTGCGCTACATCCGGCAGCTGGGGCTGGCCCACCTGGTCTATCCGGGCGCCACCCACACGCGCTTCGACCACGCCCTCGGCGTCTACCACCTCACGGTCACGGCGCTGCGCCTGCTCCGGGACCGGGGCGGGGTGCCGCCGGAAGCGTGGGAGGGCGAAGAGCTCATCCCCTACGCGGCGCTCCTCCACGACATCGGCCACTACGCGTTCTCCCACGCTCTCGAGGAGCTGGAGGCCGAGCGGATCCCGGCGGGCCACGAGGAGATGAGCGAGCGCTTCTTCGCGTCACCGGAGCTGCGCGACGCCCTGGCGCCTCTGGGCCTCGCCGCCGCCGAGCGCATCCACGCGGTGATCCGCGCCCAGGGAGACGTGCCGCTGCGCGGGCTGGTGAGCGGCAGCCTCGATCTGGACAAGATGGAGTATCTGCGGCGCGACGCCCGCTTCTGCGGCGTTCCCTACGGCGAGGTGGACGTGGAGCGTCTCCTCCAGGGGCTGGCCCTCCTCCAGGACCCCGAGACGGGACGCTGGGAGGTGGGGGTTCACGAGAAGGCGGTGGCGGCGCTGGAGTCGCTTCTCTTCGCGAAGTACCAGATGTTCAGGAACGTCTACTGGCACCACGGCGTGCGCGCCGCCACGGCGCTCTACAAGCGGGTGGTGGAGGAGGCCGTGAAAGGCGGGCTGGTGGACCCCGAGGAGCTGGTGGGGCCCACCGACGAGGAGCTCCTCTACGAGGTGCATCGACGTGCGCTGGAGGACGACGGCGAGGTGGCCGAGCGCCTGGCCACCCGCTGGATCCCGGCGCTGCGGCACCGCCGGCTTCCCAAGCGCGCCCTGGAGCTCACCGCCGCCGACCTGCAGGGCCGGCGGGTGGAGGACTGGGCGGTGGGGGACTCGCCGTGGAAGCGGGCCGTGGAGGACGAGATGGCGTCGGAGCTGGGGCTGGAGCCCGGCGAGGTCATGATCGACTTCCCGGCCAAGCGGGCCATGTTCCAGCTCGACCTGCTGGTGGAGCGCAGCAGCGGCCGGGTCGAGCGGTCGGGCCCGGGGGGGATCGCGGGGCTCCTGGACCTGCCGCGGGTGGCCGAGGAGCTCTACCGCACCGCCCGCGTCCTGCGGGTGTTCACGCTGGAGCGCCGCGAGGTGGCGGCGGAGCGGGTCCTGGAGAAGATCACGCAGCCGGTGTAGTCGAGAGACCACCGGCCCATCGCAACCGAGAGTGGAGGAGCGGGAGAATGGATGTGCGGGCCCGGAGAACGCACGCGCGGGCAGGAGCGGTGGGCTTCGCCGCCCTGCTCCTGTCCGGCGCCACGGCGGCCGCCCAGGAGCCGGCCGCGTGGGGCGAGGAGCTGATCTTCCACACCTTCTCCATCGCGGCGGTGGACGCCCGCACCGGCGAGTCGGGCGTCGCGGTGACCACCCGCAACGCGTGCGTGGGCAACGGCGTGCCGTGGGCGCGGGCCGGGGTGGGGGCGGTGGCGACGCAGGCCTCCACGCGCACCGAATATGGAGCCGAGCTGCTGGACCTCATGGAGAGTGGAGTGTCCCCTCAGGAGGCCCTCGCCCGCCGGCTGGCCGAGGACGAGAACGCCCAGAGCCGCCAGATCGGCGTCATCGGCGTGGACGGCCGCTCGGCGCAGCATTCGGGGAGCGGGAACAGCGACTGGGCCGGGCAGCGGGCGGGGCCGGGCTACGTCGCCCAGGGGAACACGCTCGTGGGCCCGCAGGTTCTCGACGCAGTGGCACGGACCTTCGAAGCGAGCGAGGGCTCGCACCGCCATCTCGCCGACCGCCTGATCGAGGCCATGGCGGCGGGACAGGCCCGGGGCGGCGACGCCCGGCACGGCGAGGCCCAGTCGGCCGCCGTCGTCGTCGTCGACCTCCGGCTGTCGGATGCGCGGTGCAGGGTCGAAGGCGTTGCGCAGCGCCGAGGCCAGCAGCCTCGGGG
>JAHWKH010000278.1 GCA_019347995.1 Gemmatimonadota bacterium
GGGTTTGGTGGCCGGCAGCGTGTCCGGAACCTGGGGCTATCGGCGCGAGCTGCGCGGGCAGTGGAACCGGTTGGCGTGGCAGCTGCCGGCGTCATTCGTGGGCGCGGGACTGGGCGCGTGGCTGCTGCTGCACCTGCCAGAGAGGGTGTTCGAGCAGGTAGTCCCGGTGCTGCTGGTCGCGGCCCTGGTGCTGGTAGTGGTTGGCCCGCGGATTCAGGGATATGCGCGCCGGCGGGCCGACGCGGCCGGGCGGTCCGTCGAGCACGTGTCCTCTGGGCGAATGGCCGCGTTGGTCGCCGCCACCTTCGCGATCGGCGTCTACGGCGGGTACTTCGGCGCCGCCTACGGCGTCATCACCCTGGCCCTGCTCGGCATCTTCGTGGACGACTCGCTCCAGCGCCTGAACGGGACCAAGAACGTCCTCGCCGGTCTGGTGAACGGCATGGCCGCGCTGGTGTTCGCGGCGGTGGCCGACGTGGCATGGGAGGCGGCCGGGCTGCTGGCGCTGATGCTGCTCCACCACGCCCGCCGCCCCGCTCGCACGCGCCCCGACGGGACGCTGGTCCCGCTGGCCGAGCAGGACCGCTCGCTATGGGACATCACGATGATCGCCGAAGGCGTCGAGACGCGCGACCAGCTCGGCTTTCTCGCCGAGAACGACTGCGACGAGATCCAGGGTTACCTCTTGAGCAGGCCGCTCGACGAGGCGGCTTTCACGCGTTTCGTGAAAGGCGAGCGCCCGGCGCTCGGCCTCTCCGATGGGCTCGACGGTGTCGTAGAAGCCGTCCACCAGGACCCGTCCGCTCTCGGCGTCCTTCATGGAGGCCAGGAGCTCGGCGAGCCGCTGCCCGGGCACGGGCGCCCAGTTGCCGTAGTGGCCGCTGTGGAGCGAGCGGGTCGCTCCGTAGACGGTCACGGACAGGCCGGTGACGCCCCGCACCCCGAACGTGAGCTGGGGCCGACCGCTGGCGTGGACGGGGCCGTCGAAGAAGAGCCACACGTCCACCGGATCGAAGCGCTCGCGCCAGGTCTCGAGGTAGTCGCCCAGGTGCTCGGAGCCCGCCTCCTCCTCGCCGTCGAAGAGGAAGACGACGTTGGACGTGGGAACGACGCCGGCGTCGCGGAAGGAGCGCAGGACCGGCAGGAGCGCCCCGATGGGGGCCTTGTCGTCCCCGGCGGAGCGGCCGTAGAGGCGCGCCTCCGGATCCACCGGCTCGCCGGGGGCGGGCAGCGGCACGGGAGTTCCGCCCACCTCCATGGAACGCGAGTAGAGCGTGGGCTGCCACGGATCGTGGGTCCAGTTGGCGGGGTCCGCGGGCTGGCCGTCGTAGTGGACGTAGACGCCCAGCGTGCGCGTGGCGCCCGGGACGCGCAGCTCACCCACCACGATGGGGTTGGCGCCGGGGAGCGTGAGCGCCTCGGCGTCCACGCCCGCTCCCTCCAGACGCGCCACGATCCAGTCGGCGTTGCGGCGGATGTTCTCCCGGTCCGCCGCCACGTTGGGGATGGCCAGGAGATCGGCGAATTCCCGCAGGATCTCGGCCTCCCGGGCCTCGCGCCAGCGGCGGGCGGCCTCCGGGCCGGAGAGTGCCTGGGCCGCCGCCGGGGGCGCGCACACGAGGAGGGCCAGCCCGAGGAGGACCACGGGCCGAGCGCCGGAGGGGACGACGGATCGCGTGCTCATGGAACGGTCGTGCCCCCGCGCGTCGCGATGATCGTGATGGCGACGACGGCCATGACCACGAAGACCACCACGAGGATCACCTGCACGCGGAAGGCGGCGGTGAGACGGTCCAGCGCCTCCATGAGATGGCCGATGTCGTTCCCCGTGGTGTCGACCACGCGGGCCAGCGCGCGCCCCGCTCCGCGGAAATAGACTCCGATGAGGATGTAGACGCCGCCCAGGGCCGCCTGGGCGAGCCCGCCCTCGTCCCACGTGGTGAGCCCACCCACGATGAGAAGGATTCCCGCCGCCACGGCGATCCAACCCCACCAGGTGACCCAGCGGGCGGTTCGTTCGATGACCGCGTCCTCCGCGGGCTCGAACTCGTACGAGGAGCCGGGAGGGGGAGGGGGGGCGGGGGCGACGTCGTCCAAGATGACCTCCATGATCGAGCGGCATACGAGGGGTTGCGAACGTAACCACCTGGGTGCCTTTCGAGCCAAGGGGGGCGGCGGCTGGGGCCCCGCGATCCGTCGAGCACGACGCCGGCTACGCCGGTGGCAGCCCGAGGTCGCGCCTCTCGCTCCCGGTGAGGCCGAGGGCCGCGGCGATGTCGCCCAGCACCCTCATCTCGTCGTCGTGGATGCGGCTTCCCATGCCCAGGAAGCTCAGGGTCGAGGCCCTCGCCACCGAGACGCCGACGCGGACCAACGCGACCCTGATCCGCTCCGCCCGCGGAGCCGAAAGGCGGGCTTCGAGGACGCCGCGGGTGTCCGCCAGCCCCCGGCGCACCGAGCGGCCGTCGGTCTCGTGCCGATCCACGACTCCCCAGAAATCGGCGCGGAGGACGGTCGCGATGGCGAGGAAGAGCGGCTCGTCGGTGCGCTCGGCGTGACGGTGGAGGTCGCGCAGCGTCGCCACCTCCGAGTGGTCGACCCGCCCATCGGCGCCGGCGACGCCGAAGAACACCCACAGCGGCGCGAGAAGGAGCGTGCCCCAATCCCGGCCGGTCATCTGCACGCCCGAGATCTCCACGGCGTCGTCGCTCCCCAGGGGGCGGCCACAGCCGGCGCACAGGAGCGTCTTCACCGGATTCTCGCGCCCGCACGTCGCGCACGTCCATCGATCCACGGATGGGCTCACGCCGCCCTCCCGGCGCGAAAGCCGGATCCCGCGAGGGGGCGGCCCGCCATGCGCCGGCAGGCGGGATCGTCGTCCAGGACGCGAACGTGACGCTCGTGGGACATCCGTAGAGGCTATCGAGCCGGCCGGTGCGAGGAAAGAACGTGGCCCTGGACGGAGGCTCGACGGATGGGCCGCCCCGTCCGACGGTCGCTTGACGGACCCGAGGCCGCCTTCGACGTTGGCTTCCCTGTCTTCATCCGATCCGGGAGGAACCGTGGCCGACAGCGTCTACAAGGTCGTCGAGCTCGTAGGGACCAGCAGCGAGAGCTGGGAGAAGGCGGCCCAGAACGCGATCGAGCGCGCGGGCAAGAGCCTGCGTGACCTCCGCATCGCCGAGGTGGTCCAGATGGACCTCCAGCTCGAGGAAGGGCGCATTCGAGCGTATCGCACCAAGATCAAGGTGAGCTTCCGCTACGAGGGCGAGTAGCGCCAGGTGCCGGGGCGGGGCTCCTGGGGGCACGGTACGGCTATTGCCGCCCTGGCGGCCGCGGGGCATCCCTCGGGCGTGGAGGTATCGTGAAGCCGGAATTCCGGGACCGGGCCGACGCCCCCGATGTCGGCGCCACCACGGTCGGGCCGGTGCTCGAGGTAGGCGATGAACGCGACGATCGAGTCGGTCTCGTGGGGCGAGAAGGCGAAGACCGGCATCTCGCCCGGCCCTACCACCAGTGCCTCCGCGATCTCGAGCGGCTCGGCCACTGCGGTGCCGACCCGCATGCTCGGGCACAGCGACTGGTAAGGGTCCTGGAGGACGAGGTGCATGTTCCGGCGCAGCCGCCGGATACGGCGCTCGGACATGCGGGAGTACTCGACGCCGTCGAACACGGCTTCCCCGGAGTCCAGGCGCTCCAGCCCCACCACGACCCGACCGAGCGTGGACTTCCCCGACCCGCTCTCGCCCACCAGGGCGACGATCTCGCTTTCGCCCACGGCCAAAGAGACGTCGTCGAGGGCGGCGACCTTCCGGCGCCGCGTCC
>JAHWKH010000279.1 GCA_019347995.1 Gemmatimonadota bacterium
CCGCCCGAGCGTCGGCCGGCGTCGAGCATGAGGTTCAGCGCCAGGTTGCCCGACTGCACCAGGAGGCCCAGGTGTCCCCGGCGCACGCCCCGGGCGCCGATGAGGTTCAGGCCGACGGACAGGTTCATGAGCCCGGACGTGTTGGGCCCGACCACGCGCACGCCGTACTCCCGCGCCGCGTCCGCGACCGCGCGCTCCAGCGCCTCTCCGGCCTCGCCCGACTCGCCGAAGCCCACGGCCAGGAGCACGGCGGCCGGGATGCCGGCGCGACCGCAGGCGGCCACGACCTCGGCGGCCGTGGCCGCGGGCGTGCAGACGAGGGCCAGGTCGGCGGGACCGGGAAGGGCGTCCAGGGAGGCGTGGACCTCCAGCCCCAACAGGCTGCCGCCCCGGGGGTTCACCGGGTAGACGCGTCCATCGTACGTGGATTCCATCAGCGCGCGCACCGCCTGATGGCCACGCTTCGACGGATCGGACGAGGCGCCCACCACGGCCACGGCCCGGGGCCGGAGCACGGCGTCGAGGAGGGTCGCGCTCACTCCCCGGTGAAGCGGGGCTCCGCTTCTCGGCGAACGCCTCCACGCCCTCCCGCCAGTCGCGGGTGTCCATGCAGGCCAGCAGCGCGTCGGCCTCCCGCCGGAGGACCTCGTCGCGGGGGAGCGTCGGCGCGTCGTGCAGGAGGGCCTTGAGCCGGGCCGTGGCCGCCGGGGCCCGCCGGGCCAGCTCCTCGGCGAGGTGCAGCGCCTCCGGGAGGACGCGCTCGGCGTCCTCGGCCCGGGTGGCGAGTCCGAGCGCGACCGCCTCGGAGCCCCGAACGAACGGGCACAGCAGCAGGAGCTCGCGCGCCTTCAGGTCTCCCACGCGGGCCGCCAGCCGGTACGTCACGCCCCCGCCGACGAAGGTGCCCAGGGCGGCTTCCGGCAGTCGAAGCTTCGCGTCGGCGGCCACCACCACCACGTCACACGAGAGCGCCAGCTCCAGCCCCGCTCCCACGGCGTGGCCGTTGACCGCCGCGACGACGGGCTTGGGCAGCACCTGTAGCAGGCGGTTCGCCTCCTGGGCGCTCTCCACGTAGGCCCGACGGGTCCGGGCCGTCAGGGGCGCATCACCGTGGGCGCGCAGGTCGGCTCCCACGCAGAACGCGCGACCGGCACCCGTCACGACCACGCTCCGCACGGCGTCGTCGTCGCGGGCGGCCTCCAGCGCCTCCACCAGGAGCGCGTACATGGGCGCGCTCACGGCATTGAGGCGGCGCGGCCGGTTCAGCGTGAGGAGGAGGACGGGGCCGCGCCTCTCCTGGAGGAGGACGGGCGGGTCGGGCGCGTCCGCGTCTGCCGTGCTCATGCTATCGGGATCCGGCTCCGCCTCGAAGCGCCGCGGCTGGGACGTGGATGTGCTCCAGCCGCACCCGGCTGCCCCCCGCGACCGAGACGGTGTCGGTGAGGAAGACGGAGCCCTTGAGGGGGGCGAGTGTGAGGACGTAGCGGCCGGCGGGCACGTCCTCCAGGTAGAACTCGCCGTTCCGGTCGGTGATGGCGTCGAAGCTCCGCCGTCCGTCCCGCAGGACGACCTGGAAGTGCTCTCCGGGGACGTAGCGCCCGCCCCTGAGCTCCACCTCCACGGATCCCACGACGAGGTCCGCCGGGGGCGGGGCCGGGGTGGCGCCGGCGCTCGCCGTTCGAGGGCGGTCGACCGGAAGCCGTGGCGCCACGCGGGTCGGCGTGGCCGCCTCCGGTGTGGCCGTCTCCGGCGCGGCTTCGATGGGCGCCGCCGTGGACGGAGCCTCCGCGGCGGGCTCGGCCGCCTCGGCACCGGCTTCGCTCCGCGATTCCACCGCGGCGCTGCCGGCGGGGGGGGCCTCCTCCACGCCGCACGCGAGGGTGGCCACGCACGCGAGGGTGGCTACGCACGCGAGGACCCGCACCGCCGCTCGCCGACCTCCCGAGACGGACGGCCGGGCGGTCCGGTACGGCGTGCCCGCCGCCGGGTGGCCGGGTCGAGCCCCGTCCCGCGGCCTCACGGTCCGCCCCCGGAGACGTGCTCCGTCGCCAGAGGCGCGGCCCGGAGCTCGATGACATCGGGGATGCGGATGGAGCGCCTGATCCGGCTTCTCTCCGGGACCCGCGCCAGGTCCACGGCGGCGGGCCGGTAGCCGGGGTGGTCCACGACCAGCATGGGCAGGGCGGCCGCCCCCGACTGGTCCGGAAAGGCGAATACGGAGACGCGGAAGCGGCCGTCGGGGGAGACGGTGCTGTTGGACGGGCGGAGGGAGAAGCCGACGAGCCCCGGATCACCCTGGCCGTCGGCGAAGTCCAGCCGGCCCTCCACCCCCCACACCTCGTAGGTGGGCAGGGTCTTCCAGAAGCCGAGGAGCGTCACCACCAGGAGGAAGTATCCGGCGAACGCGCCGCCGAGCTTGATCTGAAGACCCTGCCACGGCCCCTGCACGTCCCCGGTGGAGGGGAGAAGACGGTACAGGAGGTAGGCGGGAACGATGGGCAGGAGGATGATCATGGCCATCAGGACGAGCGTGCCGAGCGCCACCACGGGGTCCTCCAGGAAGAAAGTCGAGCGGCGGAGGAATGCGAGCCGCGTCCCGCTCGGGGGGGGAGAGAGACGAAACCTCGTCTCTGGAACCGGGCCGGGGCCCACGGTCCACACTCGGTGGGGAGCGAGCGCCGCGTCAAGGCCGGGCGCCGCGGGGTCGGGCTCCGGGCCGCGCCGGCTCAGCCTTCGCCGTACAGCCCTTCGTACAGCGCCCGATTGCGCGTCAGGATCTTCACGTAGTTGCGCGTCTCACGATACGGGATCCGCTCCGTGAACAGCTCGTCGTCCCCGTACTCCGGATACCTTCGCCACCGCTCCACCCGGTGGGGGCCGGCGTTGTAGGCCGCGAACACCGCCGGCAGCGAGCGGTCCGCCCGCTCCAGCGGGTCGGGCTGCTCCCCCAAGAGCAGCGGGCGCAGGTCCTCCCCCAGCAGCGGGACCAGCAGGTCGCAGCAGCGCTCCAGCGCCGCCCGATACACCGGCTCAGCCGCGTACAGCCCGGCCCCCATGCCCGCCGCGTGCGCCCCGCCGCCCGGGAGCAGAAAGACCACAGGCCGCCCATGCCCATCCCCGTCGGTTCGCCCGCCCCGCAGCCGCGACGGGTCGCGCAGCGCGGCCGCTGCATCCGCGGTGTCCCGCGCCACCACCGCGCGGCGGTAGGCGAAGGCCCGCCGCCCCCGCTGCAGCGTGGCGGCCACATCGGCCAGCTCCAGCTCGGGATGCGCCGCCAGGTGGTCGGCCAGCCGCGCCGTGGCCGCCTCCAGGGCGGTCTCGGTGCGCGCCGAGACGACCACTAGCTGCCACGGCCGGGCCGAGGGGCTGGCCGCCGGCCTGCGCGGCGCCGACGCGGCCGTGGTCATGAAGCTCGGGCGCAGCTTCGACGGCGCCCGCGCCGCCGCGCAGGGCGCGGGCGTGGCCGACCGTGCGGTCTACGTGGAGCGCGCGAGCGCGCCCGAGCAACGGGTGGCGGCGCTGGACGAGGTCGAGGGCGAGGTCCCCTACATGTCGCTGCTGCTCGTGCCCACCGTCACCGGCCGCGAGCGCGACGGTGCGGCCCGCCGCGGGCGGGTGTCGGTCGTGGGCCTGGGCCCGGCCGGGCCACAGTGGCTCACCCCCGAGGCGCGCGCCGAGATCGCCGAGGCCGACGAGCTCGTGGGCTACACGACCTACCTGGCGCGCGTCGCCCCGCGCCGCGGCCAGCGCCTGCACGCCAGCGACAACCGGGTGGAGGCCGACCGCGCGCGCCTGGCGCTGGATCTCGCGGCCGGGGG
>JAHWKH010000027.1 GCA_019347995.1 Gemmatimonadota bacterium
CCTCCATCAGCTCCGCCGTGCGCGCGGCCGTCCCAGAGGGCTTGTCCAGCTTGCCGTCGTGGTGCAGCTCGATGATCTCCCCGCGGTCCATGTGCTGTGACGCCTCCGCGGCGAAGCGCATCATCAGCACCGCACCGACGGCGAAGTTCGGGGCGAAGAAGACGTTGGGCGCGTTGGGATCGGCGGTGCGGGCACGGATCGGTTCGAGATCCCACCCGCTGGTCCCCACGACGACGTGCACGCCGGCCTCGAGGCAGGCCTGGACGTTGTCCAGCGCGGTGTCGGGACGGGTGAAGTCCACGACCACGTCGGCGTGGTCGAGCACGTCGGCCAGCGGGGTCTCCAAGGAAGGGTCGGCGCGCCCGGTGAGGAGGAGGTCCTCCGCACTCTCGACGGCCTGGCACACGGCCTCCCCCATGCGCCCGGCGGCGCCGGCGACCGCGACGCGCAGGGCCACTAGGCCGCCTCGGCCAGCGCGGGCCACACCGGCGCGAGCGCCGCGCGGAAGGCCGGCTCGTCCTCGCCGATCCCCGCCGCGCTCAACCGCGCCGGGTCCAGCAGCGTGCGGGCCAGCCCGTCGACGTCCTCGGCGCCCACCGCCTCGACGCGCTCGAGCAGCTCGTCGAGCTCCAGCAGCGGCACGTCGCCGAGCACGGACGTCCCGAGGCGGTGCATGCGCGCCATCGTCGACTCCAGCCCCAGCACGATGCGGCCCTTGACGTGCTCGCGCGCGCGGGCCAGCTCGCGGTCGTCGACGCCGTCGTGCAGCAGCCTGGCCAGCTCGTCGCCCACCACCTGGAGTGCCGGCGCGATGTTGTCGGGCCGGGTGCCCAGGTAGAGCCCGACCTCACCGCTGTCGGCGAACGTCGAGTGAAAGGAGTGCACCGCGTAGGCCAGGCCGCGCTCCTCGCGCACCTGCTGGAGAAGGCCGGGCAGCACGAGCGAGCGATCGTGGCCCTGGAGGAGTACCTGGCCCTGCCGGACGAGGACGGCTACCGGACGGAGCTGGTGAGGGGCGAGCTCGTCCGCGAGCCGCTTCCGGCGCCGCTTCACGGCAAGGTGGTCGGTCGCCTCTGCCGGCGGATCGGCGACCACGTCGAGACCCACGCGCTCGGGGAGGTGTTCGCCGAATCGGGATACGTGCTCGAGGAAGAGCCTCCCACGCTGCGCGGCCCGGACGTCTCCTTCGTCTCCAGCGGACGGCTGCCGGAGCGCCCCGGAACGGGCTTCTGGTCCATGGCGCCCGACCTGGCCGTGGAGGTCCTCTCCCCCTCCAACCGGGCCGGCGAGGTGCAGGACAAGGTGGGCCAGTACCTCGAGGCCGGCGCCCGCCTGGTCTGGGTGGTGGACCCCGTGCGGGGCACCGCCGCCGAGTACCGCGCCGGGGGAGAGGCGCGCCTCTTCGGGGCCGCCGACGCCCTGGATGGCGGCCACGTCCTGCCCGGGTTCCGCCTCCCGCTCGCCGACCTCTTCCGCACCTGATCGAGGCGCGCCGTGACCGAACCGCGTGATCTTTCGAACCTCACCGTCCTCGACCACCCCCTCATCGTCCACAAGCTGTCGCACCTGCGCCGGCGGACCACGTCGGTGAAGCTCTTCAAGGAGCTGGTGGACGAGATCGCGATGCTGCTGGCCTACGAGGTCACGCGCGACCTGGCCACCGAGGCCGTGGAGGTGGAGACGCCCCTCGAGACCACCACGGGCCGCCGGATCAAGGGCAAGAAGCTGGTGCTGGTGCCCATCCTGCGGGCCGGGCTGGGCATGGTGGAGGGCATCGTGCGCCTGGTGCCGGGAGCGCGGGTGGGCCACGTGGGCCTCTACCGCGACGAGGAGACGCTCGAGCCGGTGGAGTACTACGTGAAGGTGCCGGATCCGCGGAACCGGACGTTCGTCGTCCTGGACCCCATGCTGGCCACGGGCGGCTCGGCCGTCGCGGCGGTGCGCCTCATCAAGGAGCGGGGCGCCGACGACGTGCGCTTCATGTGCCTGGTGGCGGCGCCGGAGGGGGTGGCGGCCCTGGCCGCGGCCCATCCCGACGTCCCCGTCTACGCGGCCGCGCTGGACCGGGAGCTCGACGAGAACGGCTACATCCGCCCCGGGCTGGGAGACGCGGGAGACCGGCTGTTCGGAACGCGCTGAGGGGCGCCACCGCCGACCGCGTCGCGCTTCTTCCCTCAGCGCCGCTTTCCGCCCCCTTCGATGCCCCGGGTCATGCGCGCCAGCGTCTCGTCGTCGCCGGCGACGATGGCGATGTCGGACTCGGTGAGGGGGGCGTCCGCGTCGGGCACGACGTTCCAGCGATCGGCCAGGACGTCGTAGAGCGCCACGATCTGCACGCCGTGGCGGGAGGGAAGGGCCAGCTCCCTCAGGCTCCTGCCCAGCCACGCGTCGGGAATCGCTATCTCCTGGATGGAGTAGCCCTCCCCCAGCTGCACGTAGTCCAGGACCGTGGTGGACGCGAGACGGCGCGCGATGCGCTCGGCCGACTCGCGCTCGGGGAAGATGAGCTCGTCGATCTCGAAGCGCTCCATGGCCCGGGCCGCCCGCACGCTGGAGACCTTGGCGTACAGCCGCTCCACCCCCACCTCCCGCAGCGCCATCGCCGCGAGGATCGAGGCGGCCAGGTCGTTCCCGGTGCTGATGACGCCCGCGTCGGCGTCCTCGGCTCCGATCTGGCGCAGCGTGTCGGGCTCGGTGCCATCGGCCACCACCGCGCGGGTCACCTTGGCGGTGTAGCGGTCGACGAGAGCCTCGTTGGTGTCGACGGCGATGACTTCGAAGCCCTGCTCGTAGAGCGCCTGCGCCACCCAGGAGCCGAAGCGGCCCAGCCCGATCACCACGAAGCGCTTCATGTGCGTCTGCCCCCGGGAGGATGTCGAAAGTCTGAGGTCGGAGCGGTCATCCCACGATCACGTCCTCGTGCCCGTAGCGGAAGTCGGCGCGCCGGCGCTCGACCGCCACGGTCATGGCGGCGACGACGGCCGTGGGGCCGACGCGTCCCAGGAACATCAGGGCGGTGACCACCAGGCGACCCAGCGTGGAGAGGGCCGGCGTCGAGCCCATGGAGAGGCCCACCGTGCCGAAGGCGCTGTGGGCTTCGAACACCAGCATCGTGAAGGCCTCCCGGTCGCCCATCGGAACCGCCCCCACCTCGGTCACCAGCAGGGCGAACACGGCGCCCCCCAGGATGAGAAGCCCGCCCACCACCAGCCCCGCCGCCCGGTAGAGCGTGGCGCGGGGGACGGTGCGGTCGAAGACGTGCACGTCCTCCTCGCCGCGGAGCCGTGCGGCCAGGGCGAGGAAGAGCAGCGCCAGCACCACCGTCTTGAATCCGCCGGCCGTGGACCCGGGGGAGCCGCCGACGAGCATGAGGATGACGGTGAGGAAGAGCGAGGCGTTGGAGACCGCGGCGTAGTCCACGGAGTTGAAGCCCGCCGTGCGCGGGGTGACCGACATGAAGGCGGCGTTGGCGAGCTTGTCGTCCACGTTCAGCGTGGCGAGCTGCCCCGTCCACTCGAACGCCGCGAACGCCCCCCACGCGACGACCAGGAGGAACGCGGTGGTGGTGAGCACGAGGCGCGTGTGCACCGACAAGCGGCGGGTCTCGCGATGGAGGAAGCGTACGCGCAGGTCCTCCAGCACGATGAAGCCCAGGCCGCCCGTCACCACCAGGGCCGACACGACGAGCAGCACGCTGACCTGGCCCTGGAAGCCCATGAGGGAGTCGCTGAACGTAGAGAAGCCGGCGTTGCAGAACGCCGAGACGGCGTTGAAGACGGCGTGCCATATCGCCCCCCCGGCGCCGAGCTCCTGGCGCCACAGGATCCAGAGGAGGACCGCCCCGACGGCTTCCAGGGCGAACGTCACGGTCATGACGGTCCGGAGGAGGCCCTTCGACTCGATGTGGCGGAGGTAGGCGGCCTCGCCTCCGGCCGCCTCCTCCATGTGCAGCGACGCCCGCCGTCCCAGGGCGGTGAGCGTCAGCGTGGTGAACGTGAGGATCCCCAGGCCCCCCGCCTGGATGAGCAGCAGGATCCAGAGCTGCCCCCAGAACGTGAAATAGGTGGCGGTGTCCACCACGATGAGGCCCGTGACGCACACCGCGCTGGTGGCGGTGAAGAGGGCGTCGACGAAGCCCAGGTCCGTGGCGGTGTAGAGTCCCGGCAGCCACAGGAGGCCGGCCGTCCCCGCGGCGACCAGCCCCGCGAACGACGCCACGAGGAGCTGGGCTCCGGTGAGGATCGGCCGGCGCCGATCTCCCCGCACGGCGGCCGTGGGATCGAGGGTCAGCAGGGGGCGCAGCACGCCTCGATGACCATGTTCAATGGAACGACTTCCTGCTCTTCCAGGTCTCGGGGTGGAACAGCAGGAGCACCGTGTAGATCTCCAGGCGTCCCACGAGCATGAGGAAGCTCAGGATCCCGAGGGCGGGCGACGACATCCAGCCGTAGTTGTCCGCGGGGCCGACGTCGGCGAGCCCGGGACCGATGTTGCCCACCGTCGCGGCGCTGGCGCCCAGGGCCGTGAGCAGGTCCATGCCCAGGAACGCCATGGCCGCGGTGCCCGCCAGGAAGAGGAGCGCGTAGAGGATCACGAACCCCACCACGTTGGCCAGCACGTCCTCCTTCACCGCCCGGCGGCCGATGCGCGCCAGCAGGATCGCCTTCGGGTGCAGGTGCTTGCGCAGCTCCACCCCCGTCTGCTTGAGGACCAGGAGCACGCGCACGGCCTTGACGCCCCCGCCCGTCGAGCCGGCCATGCCGCCCACGAACATGAGGAGGAAGAGGACGACCTGCGCCGCCGGGATCCACGCCTCGTAGTCGGCGGTGACGAACCCCGTGGTGGTGGTGATGGAGGTGGCCTGGAAGAGCGCATCCCGGGTCGCCCGCTCGAAGCCGGCCCCCGTCATCGGGTATTCGCCGGAAGAGACCGTCGCCGCGAGCAGGACGGCGGCGGCGCCCAGGATCACCAGGGTGAAGAAGCGCCACTCCTCGTCCTTCCAGTAGTCGAAGCGGCCCGTTGCGGCGCGGAAGTGCAGCGTGAAGTTGAGGCCGGCCAGGTACATGAACAGGATCGTGACGTACTGCACGTATGGCGAGGGGAACGCCGCGATGGAGGCGTTGCGCGTGGAGAACCCGCCGGTGGCCAGCGTCGCGAAGGTGTGGGTGACGGCGTCGAAGAGGCTCAGGCCGCCGCCGAGGTAGAGCAGCGTCTGCGCCACGGTGAGCGCCATGTACACGAGCCAGAGGAGCTTGGCGGTCTGGGCGATCCGCGGCCGCAGCCGCTCGGGCGTGGGGCCGGGCACCTCGGCCCTGAAGAGCTGCATGCCGCCGACGCCCAGGAACGGCAGGACCGCCACCACCAGCACGATGATCCCCATCCCGCCCAGCCAGTGGGTGAGGGAGCGCCAGAAGAGGATGCCGTGGGGCAGCGCTTCGATGTCGGAGAACACCGAGGCGCCGGTGGTGGTGAAGCCCGACATGGACTCGAACAGGGCCGCCACCGGGGAGTCGAGAACCCCGGTGAAGATGTACGGGAGGGCGCCGAACACGGCCGTCGCGGCCCACGCGAACGTGACGATGGCGTAGCCTTCCCGGATGGTCAGGTCGCCCTCGAAGCGGGTCGTCCGGTACAGGACCAGCCCCACGGCCCCGGTCATTCCGACGGCGGCGGCGATGGGGCCCGCGTCGCCGTCCCCGTACAGGAGCGCGACGCCGGCGGCCACGCCCATGGCCAGGGCCACGAACACGAGCAGGAGCCCGACGACGTTGGCGACGTGGCGGAGCGACACGTCAGGTGCCCGTCACTCGAAGTATTCCTCGATGTCGGCGATGGCGTCGGGCAGCGCGAACACGATGACCTCGTCGCCGGGCAGGATCCGGTCTCCGCCCGAGGGGATGATGATCTCCTCCTCCCGGATGATGGTCCCGACGATGCCTCCGTGGGGGAAGTGCAGGTCCTTGAGCGCCTCCCCGGCGATGCGGGCGTCGGGGCCCACCTCGAACTGGATGGCCTCGGCGTCGATGCTCTTGAGGGAGGCCACCTTCGTCACCCGCCCCCGGCGGACGTAGCGCAGGATCGCGTTGACGGTCGACATGCGGGGCGAGACGGCCGCATCCACGCCCACCTTCGGAACCAGCGGCAGGTACTCGAACTTGTGGACGAGGCTCACCACCTTGCGCGCCCCCACCGACTTGGCCAGGAGGCTGGAGAGGAGGTTCGTCTCGTCGTTGCCCGTGCACGCGACGAAGCCGTCGATGCCGGCCACGCCCTCCATCTCGAGGAGCTCCAGGTCGGTGGCGTCGGCGTGGAGCACCAGGGACCGGGGCAGCGCTTCGGCCAGCTCCACGCAGCGCCGGCGGTCGTGGTCGAGGATCGTGCACTCGATGCCGTGCTCCTCCAGGACTTCGGCCAGGTACTGCCCTTCCGCGCTGCCCCCGGCGATCATGACGCGCTTCAGCGTGAAGCGCTCGTGGCCGGCCAGGGGCGGGATGTCCGCCACCTCGCTGGTGGGCGAGAGGAGGTAGATGTGGTCGCCCGCCTCGATGCGGTCCCCGCCCCGGGGGATGCGCGTCCGGCCGTCACGAACGATGGCGGCCGTGACGTAGTGGTAGTCGCGTAGCTCCCGCCCCAGCTCGGCCAGGCTCCGCCCCGCCACCGGCGCCCCTTCCTTGACCTTGAGCCCGGTGAGCTGCACCCGGCCGTCGGCGAAGTGGGCGACTTCCGTGGCGGCGGCGCTGTGGAGGAGCTGGTACGTCTCCCAGGCGCACTCGCGCTCCGGGTTGATCATGAGGTCGATGCCCAGCTGCTCGCGGGAGAGGACGCTCCCCCGGGCGTAGTACTCGGGGCTGCTGATGCGGGCGATGGTGTACTCCACGCCCAGGCGGCTCGCCGCCAGGCACGAGATGAGGTTCACCTCGTCCTTGCTGGTCACCGCCAGGAGCATGCGGGCGCCCCGGATGCCCGCCCGGTCCAGGACGGGCAGGGAGGCCCCGTTGCCCGCCACCGTCATGACGTCGAGCTGCTGGGCCGTGAACTCGGCCCGCTCCGGATCGGCCTCGATGATGGTGACGTCCTGATTCTCCAGCGAGAGGCGCTGGGCGAGGTGGAATCCCACCTCGCCGGCACCGACGATGAGGATTTTCATCGCGTGGGATCGAAGGGCATCGGGCGGGGCGGCCCGGGGTGGGGACCGCCACGGAGGCAGAGCGCCAGGGAAGCTCGCCGCGGGACGGGATCGCCCCAGGCGGCCCCGACGCATACCCGCGGGCCGAGGGAAGCTAGACGAAGGGCGCGGCGGGTGTCAAAACGGCCCGCCGGTTGGCCGTCGGGAGGCGTGCCGAAGGGTCGAAACCCCGGAAAAAATCCCCGCCCGCAGGGAATGGAACTTGCACCTTCGTCAGGCAGAGGCACAGTCCAGAAGCCCCACACATCCGACACGATCCCATCGCATCCGAGAGGATTGTCCATGCTGAACCACGAAAAGCTGGTGGAGCTCTATCGTGAGCTGCAGGAGGAGCCCGTGCTGAGCGTCTATCTGGACGCCGATCAGCATGATCCCGCCGAGCGGAACACCTGGCGCAAGAGTCTCGATCACCAGCTGGATGTGGCGCGGGAGGGCGTGGCCGACGAGGACCTCCCCCTGTTCGAGGAGGCCGTGCAGCGGCTCCGCGAGGAGATGGAGGGATTCGACGCCTTCCTGCCCGGCAAGGGCTTCGTCGCGTTCGCCACCGCCGACCAGGTGTGGTACGCCGAGGCCGTGCCGGTCCCCATGCCCCACATGGCCCGGTGGGAGCTGGGCATCCGCGTCGCTCCCTACGTGCGCGCGCTCAAGCAGGAACGGGCGGTCGTGCTGGTGCTGCTCGATTCGCAGAAGGCGCGGGTCTTCCGCTATCAGGACGCGACGGTGGAGGAGGTGGAGGACTTCCGCGCGGACACGTTCCTGGGCGACCTCACGGACATCAACACCGCCAAGCGGGGAACGAACCGGTCGGGGGTCCGCGGCCAGACGTCCACGGACGCCGCCCAGCGCTTCCTGGAGGTGAGCTCCGAGCGCATGGTGAAGGCGCTCATGGAGGCCACCGGCCGCTACGTCGGTGACCACGGCTTCCTCATCATCGGCGGCGCGCCCGAGCGCGTGTCGCAGGCGGCGAGCGTCGTTCCGAAGCAGATGAACGGGCGGCTCGAGGAGGCACCGTCGCTGCACGTGGAGATGAGCTCCAGCGAGGTGAAGGAGGCGATGGAGCGGATCGCTTCGCAGATGACGAAGCAGTACCAGGAGAAGCTTATCTCGCACCTGGTCGACCAGGCGAAGGCCGACGGCCGGGCGTGTCTCGGCCCGGACGAGACCGAGCGGGCGCTGCGCGAGATGCGCGTGGACACCCTGCTGCTCTCGCACGGGCTCGTCGAGCGCGATCCGGACTACGCCGACCGGCTCATCGGCACCGCGTTCGCCGGCAACGCCCACGTGGAGGAGCTCCTCGACCTCGGCGCCGACGTCCTGGAGCGCGAGGGCGACGGGATGGCGGCCCGGCTGCGCTTCAAGATCCGCAACCAGGAGCCCCCGACCGGCGCGCCCGAGGAGCGTTCCTCCCCCGAGCGGGAGCGGGAGAGCGCCCTGAAGGCAAGGGGCGAGGGTCCCGCCAAGGAGCGCATGCGGGAGGGGAGCCGGACGTAGCTCCCGGCAGGAGCCGCGAGGGGCGCGACCCCCCGGTCCCGGGATTGGCGCGAGCGCTCCGGCGGCGTAGGTTGGCCCCCGGCTCCGACACCCGTCGGGGCGCCCACCCCCTCGTGGAGCACAGCATGAAAGCGGTCGCGCTCGTCGCGGCGGCGGTCCTCGCGGCGTCGCCCTCCCTCGTCGGAGCCCAGCAGGGCTCCGAAAGCGTCTTCCTCGAGGAGCTGACCTGGACCGAGGTCCGCGACCTGGTGCAGGACGGCTACACGTCCGTCATCATCGCCACCGGGGGGACCGAGCAGAAGGGTCCGCACATGGTGGACGGCGAGCACCGCTTCGTGCTCGAGTACACCACCGACCGCATCGCCCGCCTGGTGGGCAACACGTTGGTGGCGCCCATCGTCACCTACGTGCCCGAGGGGAGCTGGGAGAATCCCCGCGGACACATGGCCATGGCGGGCACGATCACGCTGCCCGAGCCCTGGTTCGTGGAGATGCTCGAGCACGCCGCCCGCAGCCTCGCGGCCGGCGGCTTCACCGACATCCTCTTCATCGGCGACTCCGGCGGGAACCAGAGGGGGATGCAGCAGGTCGTCGCCGCGCTGAACGAATCGTGGCAGGGGACCGGTCGGCGGGCCCACTTCATCGGCGACTACTACGGCAAATCGGGCGACGACATCCGGAGCTGGATGGTCGACGAGCTGGGCGTGGATCCCGACGACATCGGCGGGCACGCCGGCATGACGGACACCTCCCAGCAGATGTTCGTGAACCCGGCCCACATCCGGCTGAGCGAGATGGCGCCCGGCGGCGGCTTCGAGGGAAGCGGCGTGAGCGGCGATCCAACCAGGGCCTCGGCGGCGCTGGGCGAGGGGCAGCTCCGCATCAAGATCGACAACGCGGTCGCGCAGATCCGCGAGAGCCTGGGGGTGAGCGGTCCCACGCCGGACCCGGACCGGCGTCTTCCCAAGCCCGAGCTGACGCCCTTCTCCGAAGCCACCGGCGGCCCCTTCATCGAGCGCCTGACGTGGACCGAGATCCGCGACGCCATCGCGGACGGCGCCACCACGGCCATCGTGCCGGTGGGCGGCACCGAGCAGAACGGCCCCCACATGGTGCTGGGCAAGCACAACTACATCATCACCCACGCCGCCGAGCTCATGGCGGAGGCCCTGGGCAACACGCTGGTGGCGCCCACGCTCGCGTACGTCCCGGAGGGCGACCACCAGCGACCGGGGTTCGGGGACAAGCCGGGCGTCATCACGAATCCGGGCTCCAGCTACGAGCAGGTCCTGGAGGCGGCGGCCCGCAGCCTCAGGGTCCACGGCATCACCGACATCCTCTTCATCGGCGACAGCGGCGGCAACCAGGCGGGCATGCAGGCGGTGGCGGACCGGCTCAACCGCGAGTGGGCGGGCACCGGCACCACCGTCTACGCCCTCACCGACTACTACCGGAAGGGACAGGAGCACACCCGGGCGTGGCTGATGGCACGCCACGGCTACACACCGGAGGAGATCGGCAGCCACGCCGGCATCATGGACACGTCCCAGGTGCTCTACGTCTATCCGGAAGGGATCCGCATGGAGAAGGCCGCGCCGTTCGGCGGCTTCGAGGACTCGGGCGTCCGGGGTGACCCCACCAAGGCCACGGCGGACATCGGCCGCATGGGCGTCCGCTTCAAGGTGAACGCCGGGCTGGAGCAGTACCGGGAGCTGCGGGGGGAGGGCGGCAGGCGCTGAGGAAGCGAGAAGCGATCACGGCGGGGTGGGACCCAGCGCCCCCCGCACCGCCTCCAGCACCCCGGGGTCGTCGAAGAAGGACCAGTCCAGGGTCTGCTGCGTCACGGTGGCGTCCTCCTCCACGTGGAAGAACAGGAGGGCGTGCACTTCCGGGAACCGCTCCCGGAAGCCTTCGAGCGCCTCCCGGTACCACGCCGCCCGGTCTCCGCCCACGGCCAGCGATCCGAACTCGGCCACCATGATCGGCTTGCCGAAGCCCTCGAGAAAATCGTAGTGCTGTCCGAAGATCTGATCGAAGCTCCACCACTGCGACCAGTACGCCACGGTGCCGTAGTTGAGCGCGCCGGTGGCCACCCAGTCGACGTACTCGTCTCCGGGCCAGTAGACCTCGTAGCCGGCGTAGGCCACGTGGGGCGACCAGACCCAGAGGACGTTCGTCGCCCCGGCCGCGCGGAAGCGCTCCACCACGTGCCGCCACGCGTCGATGAAATCCTCCGGGGGATTGTTCTGGGGACCCCAGGGATATCGGTAGGGGTCGTTCATCTCGTGGGCGAGGCGGACCAGGAGCGGCTCTCCGAAGCGGGCGGCCTCGCGGGCCCAGTCGTCGAGATAGAAGTCGTAGTTCCCCCGGGCGATGGCGGCCAGGCCGCCCCGGTCCCGTACGTCGCGCAGGGCGAGGTGGGGGTGGAGGCGGTTCTCGAAGGTCGTGAGCCAGGGCTCCCAGGTGACCACGGCGATGGAGCCGAGCTGGTCGATGGCCTCCACCATCCGCTCCGGGAAGCCGTGCTGGGGCTCGTCACCCCAGGCCGTGTAGACCTGGATGAGGGGGAGCGTCCGCCCGAGCGCCTCCTCGAACGCGATCAGATCCCCGAACCCGGCGGGCAGGTCGTCGTCGTAGGCCCCCAGGAGCAGGGTGTCCGGGTGCCGCAGCGAGTCGGGATGCTCGCGCAGGGGCTGAAGCCACTCCAGGTCCGCGGCGCGCCCGGGCCCCCGCAGCGTCCGGGCGAGGCGGCTCTCCAACCCGCTCACGCCGGTGCCGATACGCTGGAACAGCGTGGACAGCGGACCCTCCGAAGCCGAGCCCAGCACCACGAGCCCCAGCACCACGGCCACGCTCAGGGCAGCCGCGAGGGCGGTGAGGGCCATCCTGTATCTGCGCTTCATCCGGTGCGGTCCCGTGGCTGTAGGTCCGGCTCGACGGCGTCCCACGGCGCCCCCGGCGGCGTCCGCCTCGCTTCCCAGGCCCCGTAGATCCCTCCGCAGGCCAGCAGGAGCGCGAGCGACGCGAAGGCCACCATTCCCCAGACCGCCTCGCTGGTGAGGAACAGGGCCCCTTCCGGCGTGAGGACGAGGCGCCGGTAGAGCGTCCATCCGAGCGTGACCAGGTACACGCCCGCCAGCGCGAGGTGCGGCCAGGCGAGCTGGAGGAAACGGCCCGTGCGGGCCTCCTTCGCGGTGGGAATGTAGGGGATCTCGGCCCGCACGACGCCCAGGAGCGTCCCGACGAGGTAGACGGGCCAGCAGGCGACCTTCAGGGAGAGCCCCCGCCAGTGGATGCCGCGCTCCGTCTCCGGGTGGCAGAGCCAGCGCTGTGCGTACAGGTACGTGGCGACGCCCACGAGGGCGACGGGGGCACCGATGGCGACGAACTCCTCGAACGGCATGGAGGCCGGCTGTACGCCGGTCCAGAGATACAGGTACGGGATGACCAGGTACATGAGGGTGGTGAGGCCGAAGAGATAGTACGTACCGATGGCGAGGTACGAGAGCCGCTGCCGCCAGGAGAGGCCGGGGAACGCTCGCGGCACCTCGGAGAAGAGGACCTCGAAGACGCCCCGGGACCACTTGAGCTGCTGCCGATAGAAGGAGCCCAGATCCTCGGGCACAAGCCCCCGGCTGACCACCTCGGGGACGTACACCGACCTCCATCCCGCGGCGTGGAGCCGGATCGACGTCACCAGGTCCTCCGCCAGGCCGACGCCGTGTCCGCCGATGGATGCGAGAGCCGCCCGGCGGAACGTGCAGTTGGCGCCGATGGCCACCGCGCCGCCGTGGCCGTAGAGCCCCATCTGGGTGGGTCCGTAAAAGGCGTACGTCTGCTCCGCGGCGCCTCGGGCGGTGAAGGAGCGCGCCTGGTTGTAGTAGGCCTGCGCCACCTGCACGAACCCGACCTCCGGATCGTGGAGGTGCCCCAGGACCCGGTCGAGGAAGTCGGGAAACGGGACGTGATCCGGATCGAGCACCAGGATGAAATCCTCGTCCGTGCGGGCGAGGGCGGCGTTGATCTTCCCCGCCTTGGCGCCGGGCAGGCCCACCAGCTCCAGCCACACAGCGCC
>JAHWKH010000280.1 GCA_019347995.1 Gemmatimonadota bacterium
CGGCGCCCGCGGCGGCGGCGGCGGCCCGCTCCCACACCGGCGTGGTGGCGGGACCGTATGCGGCCCTGAGGGCCGCGCTGCGCCAGGCGGGCGTCGTGCAGGTGACGCGCAGCGACGAGCTCTTCCACGTCGGCGAGACGCTGGCGTCGCAGCCGTCGGTCCCTCCGCACGAAGGCGTCGCCGTCCTCTCCGACGGAGGCGGGCAGGGCGCGCTGGCGGTGGACGCGCTGGAGGAGGCGGGCGTTCGCCCGGCGGCCCTCTCCCAGGCGACCCGACGAGCGCTCCGTCGGCTCCTGGGGCCCGCGGCGGCGGTGGACGGCCCCGTGGACCTGGCCGGCGCCGCCGACGCGGATCCGCGGGTCTTCGCCCGGGCCCTGGACCTGCTCTGCGGCGACCCCGAGGTGGGCGCCGTCCTGGTGGTGGGCCTGTTCGGGGGGTACGGGCTCCGGTTCGACGCCTCTCTCTCGCCGGCGGAGGAGGCGGCCGCCGGCGCCATGGCCGCCGTGGCGACCGGGACCGGCACCGCCCTCGTGGTGCACAGCATGTACGCCGCCGACGCACCAGCGCCGCTGCTCCGGCTCCGGGAGGCCGGCGTCCCCGTGGTGGAGTCGCTGGAGGTGGCGTGCCGATCCGTGGCGGCGCTGGTGGAGCGCGGCCACCACGAGGCGGGGCGCCCGTGGCGCCCCGCACCCCTCCCTCCGGGGTCGGACGCCGGGCCGCCGGCGGTGCTGGGGGAGCCCGAGGCGCGCGAGCTCATGGAGGCGTCGGGCGTGCCCATCGTGGCGGCCACGCTCTGCCCGGATGCGGACGCGGCCGCGGCGGCGGCGCGGGCCGCGGGAGGACCCGTGGCGGTGAAGGCGGTGGCCGAGGGCCTCGTCCACAAGTCCGACGTGGGCGCCGTGGCGCTCGGAGTGGAGGGAGAGGCGTCCGTACGCGAGGCGTTCGAGCGCGTGACGCGGGCGGCGCGGGCGAAGGAAGGGGCGGCCGGAGGCGGGCGGGGCGCCCTCGTCTCTCCCATGCTCCCGCCGCCGCTTCTGGAGCTGTTGGTGGGCGCCCGCCGCGACGAGGGGCTGGGCACGGTGCTCACGATCGGCGCCGGCGGCACGTGGGTCGAGGTCCTGGAGGACGTCTCCCTTCGCGTCCTTCCGGTGGATCGGAGCGACGTGCGAGCGATGCTGTCGGAGCTGCGCGTGGCTCCGCTCCTGCGGGGCGCGCGCGGCCGCCCGCCGGCCGACGAGGACGCGATCGTCGACGCGGTGCTGGCGCTGGTCCGACTGATGGAGGCGCAGGGGGAGGTGATCGAAGCCGATCTGAACCCCCTCTTCGCGGGCACGGAGGGGGCGGTGGCGGTAGACGCGCGCGTGGTGGTCCGGCGCCGGAAGGGACCAGGATAGGAAGCTCTTTGCGCGCCGCCCGCGTCCGGCCGAGATTCACGTCCCCCCGCCTGTACGGAGCGTCCATGACCCGCCCTGCCCCGCCCGCCTCGCCACTCCTCCTGGCCCTCACGCTGCTGCTGGCCGGCGGCGCGGGCGACGGCGGCCCGCCCGCCGCCGGCCCCCTCGACCTCGGGCTCAGGGGCGGCACCGTCATCGACGGCTCGGGCGCGGGGCCGGTCCGGGCCGACGTCGGCATCGAGGGCGGCCGCATCGTCTCGGTGGGCGACCTCTCGGACGCCGCGGCCGACGAGACCTTGGACGTCACGGGCCTCCACGTGGTGCCGGGGTTCATCGACATGCACTCGCACGCCGAGCTCGACGAGGACTGGGGCCGCGACGGTCGGCCCTTCCTTCACCAGGGCATCACCACGGTCGTGGTGGGCGCCGACGGCGGGGGCACGCCCCGGGTGGCCGAACGCCTGGAAGCCTGGCGCAGGGGCGGCCTCGGCGTGAACGCCCTCACCTACGTGGGGCACGGCGCGATCCGGCGCGAGGTGATGGGGAGCGACGACCGCGCACCCACCGCCGACGAGATGGAGCGGATGAAAGCGCTCGTCCGCCAAGGCATGGAGGAGGGAGCGTGGGGCCTCTCCACGGGCCTCTTCTACACGCCCGGCTACTACGCCACGACCGACGAGGTCATCGAGCTCTCCCGCGAGGCGGCCGCATGGGACGGCGCGATCTACGACACCCACGACCGCGACCTCGGCGCCACGTACCAGGGGGTGGGATACGACGCCTCCGTGAGGGAGGGGATCCGGATCGGCGAGGAGAGCGGACTCCGGGTCATCTTCTCCCACTTCAACCCCCAGGGCGCCACCAACTACGGGAGGGCCGACGTCGGGGCCGGCATGATCGAGGACGCCCGGGCCCGGGGGGTCGAGGTGTGGGCGGCCCAGCACCCCTACACCGCCACCCAGTCCAACCTGCGCGCCTACGCGCTCCCCCGCTGGGCCGCGGCGGGCGGGCCCGCCGCGGTGCGCCGGCGCTTCGCCGATCCGGACACGGCCGCCCTCCTGGACCTCCAGATCGTGGAATCGCTGGCGATGCGCGGCGGCGCGGAGAAGATCCTGTTCGCCGAGCCGGACCCGCGGCTCAACGGCAAGACCCTGGCGCAGGTGGCGTCGGAATGGCGGGTCGACGTGCCCGAGGCGGTGGAGCGGATCCTCACGGGGAGCGACAACGCCACGGTGATGAATCTGGACCTGTACGACCCGGAGAACACGCGCCATCTCGCGCGGATGTCCTGGATGATGACCTGCACCGACGGGAGGACGCCCGCGGAGGGCCAGCGCATCACCCATCCGAGGGTGTACGGTGCCTTCCCGCGCAAGATGCGCCTCTTCGCGCTGGACGACACCGCGATCACCGTGCCGTTCGCGGTGCGGAGCATGAGCGGTCTCGCCGCCGACTTCCTCCGCCTTCCCGACCGCGGATACGTGCGCGCCGGCATGTGGGCCGACGTGGCGGTGCTGGACCTGGAGCGCTATCGCGACCGCGCCACGTACGAGGATCCCCATCGGTACGCCGAGGGCGCCGTCCACGTGCTGGTCAACGGTCGCTTCGCCATCCGCGACGGCGAATTCCAGGGTGAGATGGCGGGCGTGCCCATCCGCCGGGACGGGGTGCGGAGCGGGCGGTGATCCGGCAGGAGCCACTCTGGAGGATCGGATCGGGATCGCCGCGACCGGGTATCGGAGCACCCGTGAACGCCGACAGCCCAGGACACGCCATGCGCCTTTCGATCCCCCGCGCCATGCTCGCCGCCGTATCCATGGGCGTCTTCCTGCCGGCCTGCGCGGACGCGCAGGTCGAGTCGCACTGCATCCAGGCCCATGCCTTCCTGGTGGAGAACCGGGACATGGCGGCGGTCACGGAGCCGTTCACCCTCGACGACTGGCGCACCGACCAGTCGGTGCCGGGGTGCCAGGTGACGGCGGCCGGCGTGACGCGCCGGAGCGCCCGGGACGAAGCGATACGCTTCTTCGACGCCCTCAGGGAGGAGGGCTGGGTTCGAACGCCCGATCCGCAGGACGCTCCCGGCGAGTCGTCGCTCCGGTTCCGGCGCGACGGATCCGACTGCCTGTTCAGCTTCTACACCGGCGGCCTGCTGGGCACGGAGGCGGAGGCCACCGTCACCGACGCCAGGGTGCCCGGCCCGGGGGAGCGGCGATACGGCTTCCATGTGATGTGCGTGCCGGCCATGCCGGCCGCGCCTCCGCCCCGAGAAGGGTCGGCGTCGCGCTGAAGGATCCACCGGCGGAGGCGGAGACGTCGAGTCCCGACACACCGGGCGGGCCCTCGAATCTCCAGAATCTCATTGGCCGAAGAGGTGTCTCTTCGTGGAACGGGCCGATCCCGACCGGGGGGATCGCCCCGA
>JAHWKH010000281.1 GCA_019347995.1 Gemmatimonadota bacterium
GTCCCTCAAGAAGCAGGGCGTGCCGACCCGGCTGATCATCTACGAAGGGATGGCCCATGGAATCCGGGGGCACTGGAACGTCGTCCACCGCATGATGCACGAGCTCGACTGGTGGGAGACCTATCTCAAGCCCCGGCCGGACGTGCGCGCCAACGGGCGCGGCTGACAGCGGATCCGTGCGTTTCTGGCCCGGGAATGGGGCCGTCGTCGCGCACGGTGTCCTGGGTGGTGCGCGGAACGGGCGAGGTGCGGGTCGTGGCACGCTCGGACAAGGGAGGGGTACGGCGCAGTGCCTGGACCCCCCTGCGATGATCGTCGAGGGGCCGCCTGACCTTGCGCGTATGCGCCGGCGCCTCAACGCTCCCCCACACCGGGGGGTCCATGGAAGACGGCGGATCGGCGGGCCGCGGAAAGGTGTGCCGCCGGCGGCCGTCGACGCACGGATCCACACCCCTTCCGGGGGTGTTCGAAAGATAGATGGGAGCGCGGTAGCTGTTCGTCCCTGCCGGGTCTGCGACCCGGCCTGCCCGGGGCCTCAATGAAGCTGATTTCCGCGACGGCGGCGATCGGGGGCGTCCTGCTCCTGACCTTCGGAGCGGCCGGCGTATCCCCCCGAGCCGACGCGGCGTCCCCATCGTCGGAGACCGGTCCCATCCCCGACCTCCGCGTGGTGGCGGTGTCGTCGGAGCGCGCCGCTCCCGACGGGGCCGATCTCACCGGGGTGGTGCAGGCCTACTGCGCCGGCTGTCACAACGACCGTCGCATGACGGGCAACCTCTCCCTGAGCGACTTCGACGTCGCCCACGCAGCCGAGGAGGCCCCGACCGCCGAGAAGATGATCGTCAAGCTCCGGGCGGGCATGATGCCGCCGCCGGGGGCCCGGCGTCCGGCGGGCGACACGCTCCAGGCGCTGGTCGAGATGCTCGAGGCGACGGTCGATCGCGCCGCAGCGGGTCGTCCCACGCCCGGGCGCCGCACGTTCCAGCGGCTCAACCGGTCGGAGTACGCCCGCTCCATCCTCGACCTCCTGGACCTCGAGATCGACGCCGGCGACTACCTGCCGCTGGACACCAAGAGCGAGAACTTCGACAACATCTCCGAGGCCCAGCTCCTCTCGCCCACGCTCCTGGACGCCTACCTGAACGCGGCGTCCGAGATCAGTCGCCTGGCCATGGGCGACGTCGACGCCACCGCGGCCGAGCGGGTCTACGCGGTCTCGGGCTACGTCTCGCAGATGGAGCGCGTGGAGGGCGCGCCGTTCGGCACCCGCGGCGGCGTCTCCGTGGTGCACAATTTCCCGGCCGACGCCGAGTACGTGTTCCGCATCGTGTTCGAGCACACCACCACAGGCGAGGGCTTCTTCGGCGCCATCGCCCGGGGCGAGACGGTGGAGGTCTCCGTCGACGGCGAGCCCGTGGCCACTCTGGAGGTCGATCGGTGGATGACCATCGGCGACCCCGACGGGATCTCCATGCACACCGATCCCGTTCGGGTTCCGGCGGGCCCCCACCGCGTCACGGCGGCCTTCCTGAAGCGGTTCGAGGGTCCGGTGGAGGATCTGCTGTCGCCCCACGACTGGTCGCTCGCCGACCGCCACACGGGCATCAACGGCTACGGGCTCACGGCGCTCCCTCACCTGAAGGAGCTGGGCATCGGGGGGCCGTTCGACGCCACCGGAGTGTCGGAGACGCCCAGCCGCCGCAGGATCTTCTCGTGCCGCCCCGCCACGCCCGCCGAGGCGCGGGCGTGCGCCCGCGAGATCGTCGAGCGGCTGGCAGTCGAGGCGTACCGGCGACCCGTGGACGCGCGGGACGTGGAGGGCCTGATGGCCTTCTACGACGACGGCGCGGCCGAAGGGGGCTTCGAGACGGGGGTGCGCAAGGCGCTGCAGGCACTCCTGTCCAGCCCCCATTTCATCTTCCGGCTCGAGGCCACGCCCGCCGACGTGGCGCCGGGGCAGGCGTATCCCCTGGACGGTCTCGCCCTGGCGTCGCGGCTGTCGTTCTTCCTGTGGGGCTCGCCCCCGGACGACCGGCTGGTGGCGCTGGCGAGCGAGGGAAGGCTGTCGGACGTCGAGGTGCTGCGGGCCGAGGCCCGCCGCATGCTGGACGACCCGCGCTCGGAGGCTCTGGCGAAGCGCTTCGCGGCCCAGTGGCTGCGGCTACAGGACCTCTACAAGGTGCGTCCGGACCCCAACTTCTATCCGAATCTGGACGAGAACCTCGCCGACGCCATGCACCGGGAGACGGAGCTGTTCTTCAACAGCCTCGTGCGGGAGGACCGGGGCATGCTCGACCTGTTCACGGCGGACTACACGTTCGTGAACGAGCGCCTGGCGGATCACTACGGCATCGAGGGCGTGGTGGGCCGGAGCTTCCGCAAGGTGGAGTATCCCGACGCGGCGCGGCGCGGGATCCTGGGGCACGGCAGCGTGCTGACGCTGACGTCGCACGCGAACAGGACGTCGCCCGTGTTGCGGGGCAAGTGGATCATGGAGGTGCTGCTGGGCACGCCGCCGCCGCCGCCGCCGCCGGGCGTGCCCGACCTGGAGGAGACCGAGGGCGCGGCCGACGGCCGGGAGCTCACCACGGGGGAGCGGATGGCGCTGCACCGCGCGGCGCCTACGTGCAACTCATGCCACCAGTACATCGACCCCATCGGCCTCGCCCTCGACAACTTCGACGTGACGGGGAAGTGGCGGATCCGTGAGAACGGCATGCCCCTGGATACGCGTGGCGAGCTGTACGACGGCAGTCCGGTGGAGAATCCGGCGGACCTGCGGGAGGCGCTGCTGTCGCGGCCGACGCCCCTGATCCGGACGTTCACGCAGAACCTGATGGCGTACGCGCTCGGTCGGCGCGTAGAGTACTTCGACCAGCCGACGGTGCGCGCCATCGGGCGGCGGGCCGCAGAGGAGGACCTCGCGATGTCGGCGTTCATCCTGGGCGTCGTCGAGAGCGACGCCTTCCGGATGAAGGCGGCGCCCGCCGCGGTGGAAGACGACGACCCGCAGCGCTAGCTGACGGCACACAAAGGCAGAGGAGCCAGGACGACGATGGACTTCATCACCGGGAAGCACCTGCCCCGACGTACGTTCCTGCGCGGCATGGGCGCGACCGTCGCTCTGCCCTTCCTTGACGCCATGGTGCCGGCCGGGCGCGCCTCGTCGATCTCCGGTGTCGATCGCACGCGCCTCGTGGCCATCGAGATGGTCCACGGGGCGGCGGGCTGCAACGAGTGGGGGGCGACCCAGAACCTGTGGTCGCCGGCGAAGGTGGGCCGGGACTTCGACCTGAGCCCCACCGCGATGAGCTCACTGGAGCCGTATCGCGACCACCTCACCATCATCAGCAACACCGACGTGAAGATGGCCGAGGCGTTCGAGTCCCCGGAGATCGGGGGCGACCACTTCCGCTCCAGCGCCGTCTTCCTGACCCAGGCCCACCCCAAGCAGACGCGCGGATCCGACGTCTTCGTGGGCACCTCGCTGGACCAGATCTACGCCCGGCGCTTCGGGCAGGACACACCCTTCCCGTCCATGCAGCTCTGCATCGAGCCCGTGGATCAGTCGGGCGGCTGCGCGTACGGCTACGCGTGCGTGTACACCGATACGATCTCGTGGGCGTCGCCCAGCGAGCCCCTTCCCATGATCCGCGATCCGCGCGTCGCCTTCGACATGCTCTTCGGCGCCGGCGGCACGCCGGAGGAGCGGTCGGCGCGGCGGCGGGACAAGCGCAGCATCCTGGACTGGGTGGCGCGGGAGGCCGCGCTCCTCAAGCGGGACCTGGGCGTCGACGACCGGGAGCGGATGGA
>JAHWKH010000282.1 GCA_019347995.1 Gemmatimonadota bacterium
CGAGGAGCCAGGAGTCGCCGTCGCGGCGCGCGCTGGTGGTCATCGAACGGACGTCGCTCCCCGCCCCCGGCACGGTGAGTCCGAAGCCGCCGAGGGCGCGGCCGGAGGCGAGCTCCGGGAGCACCCGGCGCTTCAGCTCGTCGCTACCGAAGCGCGAGATCGGCCAGGCACAGACCTAGTTGGTGACGCTCATCGTCACCCCGGTCGAGGGGCGTATGCAGCGGCGCCACCTCGCGTCCGGATACGCTGGTGAAGAGGACGTCGCGCTTGGGCACGCGCTCGTACGCCTCCTCCCAGGAGGCGAGGCGGGCGCGCAGCTCGCGGAGCTCCGATTCCTTCTTCGCGATGCGCTCGGCGAGCTCGCTCGGGCGGCTCACGTCTTTTTCGACGGTGGACATGGGCAGGATCCAGTGTGCGGCGACGGATCGGGCAGAGACGGGCCGCGCCACGCGCGACCTTTTCGCTCTTCCCTACCCCGTCCCCAGGGAAAAGAGTCGGGCGGCGGGGCGGCGAATCACCCGCCGCCGGTGTCACCCACGCCCGCCGCCGGGGCGGGCTCCGGAGGCTCGGCAAGCCAGTAGAACGGCGGAGCGGCGCGCCTGCGGGGCCACACCTCGTCCAGCGTGTCCCCGTCGTACAGCCGCCCATTCAGCATGACCCGGTCGATGGCCGCGCTGTTGCGGAGATCCACCCGCGGATCGGCGTCCAGGATGACCAGGTCGGCCAGCTTGCCCGGCTCGATGGAGCCGAGGTCGCCGTCGAGGCCGATGGCGCCGGCCCCGTCGAGCGTGGCGGCGCGCAGCGCGTCGTGGTTGGACAGTCCGCCGGCGGCCATCGCCCAAAGCTCCCAGTGATAGCCCAGCCCCTGGAGCTGACCGTGGCTCCCCACGCCGGCCAGGCCGCCGGCCTCCACCACGGCGTCCACGAAGTCGCTCACCAGGGGGAACGGATACTGGCTCTCGTGGAACCAACCGTTGCCGCCCGGGCTCGTGGGCCCCGGCCGGCGCAGCGCCTTCTGCTGCACCTCCTCGAAGGGCGTGAAGGCGCGCAGCTTGGCGTCGCCCAGCACGTCCTCGCGCGTGTAGAAGAGGTTCTCGGCCCACGGGCCGCCGTACGTCACCAGGAGCGTGGGCGTGGTGGCGGTCCGGGAGGTGGCGAAGAGCCGCACCACGTCCTCGAACAGCGGAACGCCGGGGAGGTTGTGCTCGATTCCCGGATAGCCGTCCTGGGCCATGGTGAGGTTGAGCATGAGGTCGAGGGAGCCCTCCGTCGTGGGCATGAGGCCCAGCTCCCGCGCCGCCATGAGGATCCACTGGCGCACCTGGCGGTTCCCCGCGCCGTACATCTTGAGCGTCTTGGTGTCGTAGTAGTCGCTGTAGCGGCGCAGCACGTCGCGCGCCTCGTCCAGGCTCTCGATGTTCTCCGAGGAGAAGACGCCGGGACCCGTGGAGTAGATGCGGGGGCCCAGCATGCGGCCCGCCCGCACCAGGTCCTCGTAGGTGAGGACGTCGGTGCTCCCGGTCTGGGGGTCGCGGGTGGTCGTCACGCCGTAGGCCAGGTTGGCGGCGTAGGACCACGGCTGCGGCCGGTGGAAGCCGTACGCCGCGCGCAGGTGGGCGTGGGTGTCCACGTAACCGGGCACGATGGTCTTCCCCGACACGTCCAGGACGTCGGCGCCCCCCGGCACGGCCACGGAGCCGCGGGGTCCCACCGCCTCGATGCGGTGGCCGCGCACCACCAGGTCGGCGTCCTCGATGACCTCGTCTCCGCGCATGGTCACGACCGTGGCGCCGCGGAGCACCGCCACTCCGCCCGGCAGGTCACGCGCGAAGGGCACGCGCACCCGGATCTCGGTGGCCCGGTAGCCGTCCTCCGTGGCCTCCGTGGACCTCCCGCCCTCGGCGGCGGCGTCCGTGGTGTCCGGAGCCTCCTCCCCGGCCGTCGCCGCCGCCTCCAGGGAGTCGTCGACCGCCCGGGCCCGGTCCAGATCGTAGACGAAATGGGCGTTGCCGACGGACCAGTGCACGGTGCGGCCGTCGGACCCCCACGCCGGAAACTGGCCGCCGATGTCCGTGAGCCTGCGCGCGGGGAACGCGGCGCGGGCGGGGTCGGCCACGGAGACGGTGGGCGTCTCCCCGCCCACGTACGGGACCGTGACGACGTAGAGGTCGTTCACCACCTGGGCCAGCGCCTGATCGCCCCGGGGCGCCATGAGGATCGTGGATGCCGCCGGGCCCGGCCCTTCACCCCGCGACGCGCCGCGCACCCGCACGTGCGCCCGCCGATCGGTCCCGTCCCAACGCATGGAGACCAGGCCGTCGTCGCCGCTGGTGGCCCAGATGCGGCCGGGATCGGCGGTGAAGTGGAAGGAGGAGAGGTCCGCCGTGGGTCCGACGACCGTCAGCGCACCGCCGCCGGCCGGGAGCCATACCAGGTCGGCGGGCTCGCCCAGCCCACCCCGTGTCAGGGCCTCCTCGTAGGCGCGACCCCACGCCCGTACGGCGAGGATGCGCTCGCCGTCGGGAGACCAGCGCGGCTCGGTGTAGAGGGCCGATGCCTCCGTGAGCCGTTCGGGATCCCCGCCGCCGTCGGCACGGGTCCGCCACAGGTGGCCCCGCTCCTCGTCGGTCCAGGTGGCGAAGGCGAGCCAGCGGCCGTCGGGAGACCACGTCGGATGCTGCTGCACCGCGTCCAGCCCTCCCGCCAGACGCCGCGGGGTGCCGTCCGGGAGATCCACGACGTAAAGCTCCGACAGCGCAGTGAATGCCAGGCGCCGACCGTCGGGCGAGGGCACGGCGCCGCGGATCTGCTTCGCCACGAACGAGGCCGAGTCCGGGACCGGGTAGTCGAACGCCAGCGCGGGCCCCACGGGCACGTCCAGCAGCGCCTCGAACGCGATCCGCGTCGGCGCCGAGCCGTCCACGGGGATGCGCCACAGGCCGCCCCCGTAGAACGCGACCACCTCCCTCGAATCGGGCGTGAACGCCATGCCCGGGTACGCGTCCCGGCTCGCCCCCGACTCCTGGTCGTCCCGCTGGACGGGATACGCCAGCCAGCGCTCCTCGCCCGTCTCCAGGTCCCGCAGGCGCAGGCCGGTGTCGGCCACGTGGCGCGAGGCGTACACGAGCCAGCGCCCGTCGGGGGACAGGGTGGGCCGGAACGCCCCGCCCCACCGGCTGGAGCGGCGGGCCACCTCGCCCGTGTCCCGGTCGTAGACGTAGAGATCGTAGAGGTCCAGCCCGTTGTTGTAGAGGCTCCCCTGGGCGACGCGCCCGCCGAACCAGACGTAGCGGTCGTCGTCTCCGAATGCCGCGCCCACGGTGCGGAGGTTCTCCGGCTCCTCGACGAGCTGGACGCCCGAGCCGCCCTCCACGTGCCAGAGGTGCAGCTTGCTGCCCTTGGTGGCCACCACATAGCTGCCGTCGGGCGTGAACTCGGGCGAGAGGTAGCTCTCGTCCTCCCCCCGCGTCACCTGCACCGTATCGGCGAGGTCGGTCGAGACGATCCAGAGGTTCTCGTCGCCGGAGCGGTCGGAGACGAACAGCACCCGGGTGCCGTCGGGGCTGAAGCGGGGCATGGCGTCGAAGGCCATCCCCCGGGTCAGCGGCCGGGCCTGGCCGCCCTCCAGCGGCACGGTGTAGAGGTCGCCCAGCAGATCGAAGACGACCGTGGCCCCGTCCGGGCTCACGTCGACGCTCATCCACGAGCCCTCGGTCGCCGTGCCCGTGACGTTGCGCCCCGGCTGGAGCGGAAGCCCCTCGGCGCGCGGGTCGGCGGCCTCGTCGCCCTCCACGGGCTGCTGGGCCCGGGC
>JAHWKH010000283.1 GCA_019347995.1 Gemmatimonadota bacterium
GGGACGCGCCGTCGCCGGAGACGTGGCCGGCCCGCAAGCCGCGCTGGCTCAAGGTCAGGGCGCCCGGGGGTGACAACTACCGGCGCCTCAAGCACCTGATGCGGGGCCTCGAGCTCAACTCCGTGTGCGAGGAGGCGCACTGTCCCAACATCGGCGAGTGCTGGGAGTCGGGCACCGCCACCTTCCTCATCCTGGGCGACGTGTGCACGCGCAACTGCCCGTACTGCGCGATCGCCCACGGCCGCCCCGAGGAGCTGGACGAGGACGAGCCGCGCCGGGTGGCGGAGGCGATCGAGGAGCTGCGGCTGAACCATACCGTCATCACGTCGGTGGATCGGGACGATCTCCCCGACGGGGGCGCGATGATCTTCGCGGAGACGATCCGTGAGATCCGTCGCCTCCTCCCCGACTGCTCGGTGGAGGTGCTGACGCCCGATTTCCGCGGGGACCGCGAGGCGGTCCGCACGGTGATCGAGGCGCGGCCGGACATCTTCAACCACAACATGGAGACCGTGCGGCGGCTGCACCGGACCGCGCGACCCGGTGGGCGCTACGAGCGCTCCCTGGACGTGCTCCGGACGGCGCGCGGCCTGGACGACGAGGTGCTGGTCAAGACCGGCATCATGTTGGGCCTGGGCGAGGAGCGGGCGGACGTGGAGGAGTTCATGGGAGACGCGCTGGAAGCCGGCGTGCAGATCCTCACCCTGGGCCAGTACCTGCGGCCCTCCGAGGACCACCTCCCGATCCACCGCTACGTGAGCCCGGAGGAGTTCGCGGACTGGAAGCGGGAAGGGGAGGCCCGGGGCTTCCTCCACGTCGAGAGCGGCCCGCTGGTGCGCAGCAGCTATCACGCCCGCGAGCAGGTCCTGGAGCTCCGCGAGCGCGCGGCCGCCGGCACGGCCCTGGCCTGAGGAAGGCGTATGGCGAGAGACGCGCAGGAGACGGAGACCCGCGCCGAGGCGCCCGCCGAGGACGCCGCGGAGGAGGCGCCGGAAGCCGGCACGCAGGCGCCGGCCGGGGAGTCCGCGCCCGGCGACGACGGCGGGGCGGACGATTCCGCCCGGGAGGAGATCCGGGGCGGCGTCGCCCCGGGCGCCGAGCTGCTGGGGCTCGGGGAGGAGGAGCTCGTGGGGCTCCTCCGGCTCATGATGCTGCTGATCCGCCGCTTCGAGGAGAAGGCGGGCCAGCTCTACGGCATGGGGCTGATCGGCGGCTTCTGCCACCTCTACATCGGGCAGGAGGCGGTCGCCATCGGCGCGATCCACGCGCTCCGCGAGGACGACTACGTGATGACCGCGTACCGGGAGCACGTGCATGCGCTGCAGAAGCGCGTGGACCCGAACGCGATCATGGCGGAGCTGTACGGCCGCTCCGGCGGCTGCTCCGGCGGCAAAGGCGGGTCGATGCACATGTTCTCCGCCGAGCACAACTATCTCGGCGGCCACGGCATCGTGGGCGCACACCTGCCGCTGGCCGCCGGCGTCGGCTACGCCATCCGCTACGGAGCGGAGGTGGGCGTCGCCGACGGCGAGGTCTCCGCGGAGGACGCCGTCTGCCTGTGTCTTTTCGGCGACTCGGTCCTCAACATCGGAGCGTTCCACGAGACGTTCAACATGGCCGCCAAGTGGGGCCTGCCGGTCGTGTTCGTGTGCGAGAACAACTCCTACGGGATGGGCACCGACATCCGGCGCGTGGCGGCGGTGGAGGAGCTCGTGCAGCGGGCCTGCGCCTACGAGGGGATGCACGAGGCCGCCGTGGACGGGATGGACGTGCTCGCCACCCGGCGGGCGACGGACGAGGCGGTCCGAATCGCCCGCGAGGAGGGACGCCCCTCCTTCCTCGAGGCGCGCTGCTATCGCTACATGGGCCACTCCATGGCCGACCCGTCCCACGGGACGTACCGGAGCAAGAAGGAGGTGGAGGAGCAGCGCGGGGACCACGATCCGATCCTCACCTTCCTGAAGCGGCTCCAGGAGGCGGAGATCCTCACGGAGGAGGACTACGAGGAGCTGGACCGGGAGGTGATCGAGCGGGTGGAGGAGGCGGCCGAGTTCGCCGACGCGAGCCCGCGCCCGGAGCCGGAGCGGATCTACGACCTGGTCTACGCCGACGAATACCGCGATCCCGGCCGCCGGGACCGGTGGCGGCCCGAGCTTCCCGGAGCGGCGTCCGCCGGTCGCGGGAACGGCGGCCCGGAGGACGGAGACGGCTAGCGTGCCGACCGTCACGTACCGGGAAGCGCTCAAGCAGGCCCTGCGGGAGGAGATGCAGCGGGACGACCGCGTCTTCCTCATGGGCGAGGAGGTGGCCGAGTACCACGGCGCCTACAAGGTGTCCAAGGGGCTGCTGGAGGAGTTCGGCGAATGGCGCGTCCGGGACACCCCGATCGCCGAGCTGGGCTTCGCCGGCCTCGGCGTGGGCGCGGCGATGACCGGGCTGCGGCCGGTCATCGAGTTCATGACGTGGAACTTCGCGCTCCTCGCCTTCGACCAGGTGGTGAACTCGGCCGCCAAGATGTACCAGATGTCCGGCGGCCAGTACAACGTGCCGATCGTGTTCCGGGGCCCCGGAGGCGCGGCGCTCCAGCTCGCCTCGCAGCACTCCCAGGTGCCCGATCCGTGGTACGCCTACGTTCCGGGCCTCAAGGTGTGCGCACCGGCGACCGCGCGCGACGCGAAGGGCCTGCTCAAGAGCGCCATCCGCGACGACGACCCGGTCGTGTTCATCGAGGGCGAGCTCCTCTACAACCTCAAGGACGAGGTGCCGGAGGGGGAGTACCTGATCCCGATCGGCGCCGCGGAGGTGAAGCGGCGCGGGGCGGATGTCACGGTGGTGGCCCATTCCAAGATGGTCCACCAGGCGCTGGACGCCGCGGAGCGGCTGGACGAGGAGGAGGACGTGGACGTCGAGGTCATCGACCTCCGCACCCTGCGGCCGCTGGACATCGACACCGTGCTGGAGTCGGTGCGCAAGACCAACCGCGCCGTGGTCGCGGAGGAGGGGTGGCCGGTCTGCAACGTCGGGGCCCAGGTCGTGGACGACATCCAGCGCGAAGCGTTCGACTGGCTGGACGCGCCGGTGGCGCGCGTCACGGGGGTGGACGTCCCGATGCCGTACGCCCGGAACCTGGAGAAGATGGTGTTCCCGAACGCGGAGCACGTGGTCCGCGCGGTAAGACGAGTCTGCTACCTCGACTGATGGCTCAGATCCGTGCCGCGCTCCTCGGCGTGGCGCCTGGAGGGAAAACGTAGATGGCGACGAAGGTGGTCATGGCCCAGCTCAGCCCCACCATGGAGGAGGGGCGGCTGGTGGACTGGAAGGTCGAGGAGGGGGACGAGATCGCCCAGGGCGATGTCGTGGCCGAGATCGAGACCGACAAGGCCAACATGGACGTGGAGGCGATGGGGAGCGGCGTCCTCCGGAAGAAGCTCGTCCAGGAGGGCCAGACCGCGCCCGTGGGGGCGCTGATCGGGATCATCGCCGATCCGGACGAGGACATCGAGGCGCGCGTCGAGGCCCTGTGCGGGGTCGATGACCCGCCCCCCGCGCAGCAGCAGGTCGGACACGTCGAGCCCAAGCTCCTCGGCCATGGCCAGTTCGTCTTCGGTGAAAGTCATAGGTACAACTCCTGTTCATAGGCGCGTCGCGCGCGTCCAACGGGTGAGCCGGGCGCGCCGTGCGCCTTGCACATATGGCTACCGGGCGCCTTCGGGGACTTACAGTAACGGTCACCACACACAGTGACGCCGCGCAGGCGGCGGCTTTCGGGATGAATACCGTGGAAGCAGTC
>JAHWKH010000284.1 GCA_019347995.1 Gemmatimonadota bacterium
ATCAGACGTTCGAGGACATTGAAGGGTTGCCGGCGCTCCGCGCGCCACCGCTCGAGGGCGACCCCGACACGATCCCGTGGCCGGACGGCGACCTGGTGGAGGAGAAGCCGCTCCCCGAGGGGGTGGACGCCGACGCGCTCGAGGCGATGGGCGAGTGGGCGTTCGAGCGCGAGACGCACGGTCACCCGTCGCAGATCACGCTCAGCCTGCTCGTGGTCCACGACGGCGACGTCGTGTACGAGCGCTACGCTACGGGGGTGGACGTCTCCACCCGCACCCGCACCTGGTCCACGGCCAAGAGCATCGCCGCCACGTTGCTGGGGATCGCCGTCGGGGACGGCCTGCTGGAGCTGGATGAGCCCCTTCCCGTGACGTGGGCTCCCGACGAGCTCAACGAGATGCACGCCCGCGTGCGCTCGCGCATGCCGCTCGTGTCGGTCGATTCGTGGCCGCCCCCCGCCTACGAGAAGGCCGCCGACCCGCGGCGGGCGATCACGCTGCGGCACGTGCTCAACATGTCGAGCGGCCTCTATCCCGTGGACAACGAGTACGGCGGCTCCATCGGCTCACCGATGGCGTACTCGGCCGGGTGGAGCTCGGCCCGACAGGCGGTGGACCGCGGGCTGGTGCGCGAGCCCGGCACGGTGTGGGACTACGAGAACTACGACACACTCCTCGGGGTCCTCGCGATGCGGGAGGCCCTGGGTGCGGAGGCCTACCTCGAGTTCCCCCGCCGCGCTCTGCTGGACCGCATCGGCATGCGCAGCACCGTGCCCGGCGTGGACCGCTTCGGCGACTACGTCCTGAGCAGCCAGGTCTACACCAACGCCCGCGACCTCGCGCGTCTGGGGCTGCTCTACCTGAACCGCGGCGTGTGGAACGGGGAGCGGATCTTCCCCGAGTGGTGGGCCGACTTCGTGCGAACCCCCGCACCCTCGACCCGCGCGTTCGGCGGCTTCTACGGCGGCGGGTTCTGGCTCGTGCCGGACGCCCGCACCGACATCCCGCAGGACGCCTACACCACGGCCGGCGCCCGCGGCCAGTACACGGTCATCGTGCCGTCCTACGACCTGGTGATCGTGCGGCGGGGGCTCGACGGACCGGGGCCGGGCTTCCCGACGTGGGACATGGTCGCCGAGGTGCTGAAGGCGTTCCCGGAATGGGAGGGGGGGACGAAGGGCGGCCGCTGACACCGCCGTCGGCGCCGGCGCCGGCGACCTCCGCGCCCGGAGGGCCGATCGGACGAAGGCATCCCGCGTCACTCCGAGCGGAGCGCCAGCGCCGGGTCCACGCCGGTGGCCCGCAGGGCGGGCAGCAGGGCCGCGACCAGCGCCACCGCGCCCAACCCCAGGATGGCCAGGGCGTACGGCGCCGGGTCCGCGGGCTGGATCCCGTCCACGAAGCGGGTCAGCAGTCCGGCCACCGAGACGCCCCCGGCGGCGCCGACCAGGGCTCCCGCCGCCCATAGCCGCATGGCATGGGCCACCACGAAGCGGCGCAGGGCCTCGGGCGTGGCGCCCAGCGCCATGCGCGTTCCGATCTCTCCGGTGCGGCACGCCACCGCGTACGCGAGCACGCCGTACACCCCCACCGCCGCCAGGAGCATCGCCACGATCCCGAAGGTGGCGAGCAGCAGGAGCCCGGCCCGAGGGGCGGCGACGCTGCTGCGGACGCGCTCCTCGAGGGTGGCGAGCTCCGTGACGGGAATGCGCGGATCCGCCTCCCGGATCGCGGAGCGCAAGGCGGAGTGTAGGGACGTGGCGTCGCGCCCGGCACGGAGGGCGACCGTCATGCGCCGCTGGGGCCGCTGTAGGAGCGGGAAGTACACGTGCCCGCCACCGGGGCTGGCCAGGCTCTCGTCGGGGACCGACCCCACCACGCCGACGATGGTCGCGGGCTCCCGGGACAGCGCTCCCACGACCGCCTGCCGACCGACGGGCGAGCCGCTCGGCCAGTAGCGGCTCGCCAGCCGCTCGTCCACGACGGCGACCGGAGCCGCGCTCGCGTCGTCCGCGTCGGTGAAGGTCCGGCCAGCGAGGAGCGGGATGTCCAGGGCTTCGAAGTAGCCCGGGCTCACGGGCCTCATGTTCCCCCCGGGATCGGGATCCGTCACCGCCAGATCGGGGCTCACCAGCTCGAACGAAGCGGACCAGCCGACGCCGCTCAACGGGAGGAAGGCCACCGCCCCGGCGCTCTCCACACCGGGGAGCCCCCGGACGCGCTCCATCAAGGACCGGTAGAAGGCCGCGGCCTCCTCGCCCGGATAGGCGCCGGCGGGCAGCTCGATGGTGGCCGTAAGGACGCCGTCGGCGCGGAAGCCCGGGTCGCGCTCCAGGAGGGCGGCGTAGGCGGATGCCGACAGACCCACGGCGACCAGCAGCGTGCACGCGATCGCCACCTGGGCCACCACGAGGCCGTCGCGCATGCGCCGCGCCGGGCGGGAGGCGCCGGGGCGGGTGCCGGACTCGCGCAGCGCCGCCTGGGGATGCGCCCGGAGCGCGCGCAGGATCGGCACGACGCCCGCGAGCGCCGCGGTCGCGAGGGTCAGCGCGAGGGCGAAGGCCACGACCCGCGGATCGATGCGCACGGATTCGAGGTACGGCGCCGCGGACACGTCCATGGCGCGCAGCACCGGCACGGCGAAGTAGGCGAGCACGAGGGCCCCGAGGCCGCCCACGGCGGCGAAGGCCGCGGTCTCGAGGGCGACCAGCCGGACCAGCGCCGCGCCCCCCGACCCGAGCGCCCGCCGGAGCGCGAACTCGCGCATCCTCCGCTCGGCGCGGGCCAGGATCACGTTCATCACGTTGGCGCACGCCAGGGCCAGCAGCAGCCCCACCGCCCCCAGCAGCAGCAGGACGCCGGCCCCGCTCGCTCCCACCCGCTCCTCGTAGAGCGTCCTCACCCCGCGCGTCTGCCCGCGCTCCACCCTCTCGGGGACCGATCGGGCCAGCCGGTCCGTGAGCGCGTCGGACGCGGCGGCCGGATCGAGCCCGGGCCTCAGGCGGGCCACGGCGTTCAGGAACTGCCATCCCCAGCGACCCGGGTCGTACCACTCGGGACCCAGCGCGAGCGCCCGCCAGGCGTCGGCGTCGCGGGGGAGGGCGCCGGCGGGCGGTGCGACCCCGACCACGCGGTAGGTCCTGCCGTCCAGCGCCACGGACCGGCCCACCACCCCCCGATCTCCCCCGAACGCATCCGTCCAGAGCGCGTGCGAGAGGACGACCGCGTCGTCCCCGCCGGGCACCTCCTCGGCCTCCGTGAAGAAGCGCCCGACCTCCGGCTGGAGACCGAGGATGCGGAAGAGGCTCGCCGACGCGCGCGGCGCCTCGAGCCGGCGTGGCTCGTCCGCCACCGTGAGATGGACGCTCTCCCCGACGCTCCACGCGCCGATCTCCTCGATCAGGCCGTCGGCCGCGTCCAGGTCCGCCGGCCGCCCGGCGCCCCAACGCACCGCCTTGCCGCCGCCGAGGTCTACCCCGGCGCAGGAGGCCTTGTAGGCCATCGCCCGCGACAGGGCCAGGACGTCGGTCAGGGCGGCCGCCTCGCTGGCGTAGGGGTAGAAGCGGGTGCCCCCGAGGGCCGGGCCCAGGGCAGTGCTGTAGATGGCGATGATGGCCTGAAGTCCGCTGGCGCGGTCCTGGCAGAACATGACCTGCTCGTGGCCGGCGCCCTTGAGGTGGTCGGACCGTTCGAAGACGCCCACGGCCGTCCTGCCTCTCGACGGGCTGCTGAGCCGACCCTAGCGACCGCGGCGCGTCTGCGGGGTCTGGAGCA
>JAHWKH010000285.1 GCA_019347995.1 Gemmatimonadota bacterium
CGTCTGAAAACCTCGCCACGTCAGCACGACAGGCCAGCCGTATTGGGACGAAGCGGCGTTGAAGCGTTCGGCCACTCGCAGCCCCCACAGCACGCCGAACAGGTCGCGGAAGTCGAGCCACAGTCGATTGAGCGGCGCTTGCGCCTGGGGCGACGGCGCCAGCCAGGCGGCCGCCAGCGACGTGATGCACAGAGCAAGTCCCAGTAAAGGGCCGACGCCGCCCAAAGCTTCGAACCCGGCTGTCGTCGAGGCGACTAGCAGCGTAATCTGGCCGGCCGCCAGCAACAGGATGGCGCACCAAAAACGCGTGGGCAGCATGTTGACCGTTTCCACCAGCACCAGCGCCGCCAGGCTGCCCGCCAGCGCCACGACGGTCACGCTGCGCCAGCGGCGGTAGTCCAGCACAGCCAGCGCGACCGCGACCGGCAGGCCGATGGCGGCCCACATGGCCTCCCTCGGCACCGGAGGGGGACGGTGATAGTCCTCGGCCAGCTCTCCGAGCCGGCCCATCAGGGGCGGCTCGTCCATGTCGTGATCGCTCATGTCACGTACTCCTCCATTGCGTCGCCCAGCGCCTCGCGCAGTCGTGCCCGTGCCCGGTGCAGCCGGGCCTTGGAGGTCCCCTCGGCCACCTCCAGGGCGTCGGCGATCTCCCGGTGGTTGTAGCCCTCCAGGTCGTGCATCAGGAACACGGTCCGGTAGATGCCGGGGAGCCCGTCGATGGCGTCCTTCAGACGGTCCCGCAGGCCGGGCTCGGAGGGGCTCTGGCGGTCGTGGACGTGGACGCCCTCCTCCAGCTCCCGCTCCCGCTTTCGATGCCGCCCTACCTTCCTCAGTCCGTTCAGGCTCACCGAGACCGCGATGGCGTGGAGCCAGGTCGAGAACGCGGCGTCACCGCGGAACTGGTCCAGACGCTGGTGCACCCGGACGAACGTCTCCTGGGTGAACTCGCGGGCCAGGTCGTCCTCGCCCGCCATGCGGAAGGCGAGGCGGTAGACCCGGTCCACGTGGGCGTCGTAGAGGGAGCGGAACGCGCGGTCGTCCCCGCCCTGCGCCTGCGCCACCAGATCCTGTTCGCTCAAGCGGGAAGTCCCCGTTCGCGGTCGATCGTCCCGTGTCCGACCGTGGGACACAGGCAGGGGGGAGAGGGTTGCGGTGCGGCGTGGCGTGATGGCCCCGGGCGTCCCAGCTTATGGCCCATGAGCCCATCGCCGCGCCTCCGGCCCTCCCCGCCTGCGCTGCTGCGGGCGGCCGCGCCCCTGCTGGCCTGGACCCTCGCAGCGTGCGGGGCCGAGCCGCCGCCCTTCGACGTGGAGGTGCGCGTCTCGCCCACACCGGCCACCGTGGGGCCGGCGCGGGTGCTCGTCGAGGTCCGGGGGCACGACGGCGAGGCGGTGCGGGACGCCCGCGTGGAGGTCCGGCCGGTGGGTCCCGAGGGCGAGGCCGGCGCCGGCGTGCCGGCCGAAGCAGGGGCGGAGGGCGTGTACGTGGCCGACCCGGTGTCGTTCCCGCGCGCCGGGGCCTGGACGCTGCGCGTCTCCGTCACGGGTCCGGCGGGGGTTCGCATGGAGCGGGACGCGCCGATCCACGTCGTGGGTCCTCCCTCCCGGGATCCCTGAGCTCGCGGGCCGCGCCGCTCGCGCGGCCCACCCCGTACCCGGAACGCTCCCTAGCGCTCAGGATCCAGGGGAAGCATCAGGCGCGCCCGGGCTCCCCGCGCCCCGGAGCGGTTCTCCAGCGTGAGGGCGCCGCCGTGGCCCTCGGCGATCTGTCGGGAGAGGACCAGCCCGATCCCCGACCCTCCCGGCTTGGTCGTGTAGAACGGCACGAACAGGTTTCCGGTGTCGCCCAGGCCCGGACCCTCGTCCTCCACCAGCAGGTGGAGGTCCCCTTCCTCCACCTCCCAGGACACCCACACGGCGCCGCCGCTCTCCTGCGATGCGTCCGCCGCGTTGCGGATCAGGTTGATGAGCGCCTGCTCCACCTGATCGGCGTCGGCCCGCACGGTGACCGGCGGTCCCCCCCGCACCTCGACCGGGACCCGCGTCTCCAGCGCGGCCAGCCGCCGCACCACCGGCGCCACCTCCAGCGTCCCGAGCTGCGGCTGGGGCAGCCGTGCGAGCTGGGCGTAGGTGGACATGAACCGCTGGAGCGACTCGGCCCGGCTCTGGATGACCTGCAGCCCGCGGTCGGCATCCTCCTCCACCGCCTCGGGGAGGGACGCCCTGCCCAGGAGGCTCTGCAGGCTGCCGGAGATCGACTTGATGGGCGCCAGGGAGTTGTTGATCTCGTGCGAGAGGACGCGGATGATGCGCTTCCACATCTGGCGCTCCTCCTCGCGGAGCGCCCGGCTCAGGTCGGAGAGGACCAGCAGCTTGAGGGGGAGCCCCTCCTGGCGGACGACGCTGCGGCGGAGATCCCAGCGCCCCGTGCCGCCGGGGTGCGACAGCTCGATGGTGCGCGGGGTCACGCCCCGGAGCGCGCCGTCGAGGCGGAGCTCCTCCGCGCTCTTGCCCTGTACCCGCTCACCGGGATGCCCCAGGAGCCGCTCCCCCGCCCGGTTGACGATGCGCAGCCGGCCGTCCTCGTCGAAGGCGAAGATGGCCAGGTCCACCTCCTCGAGCACCTTGCGCAGGATCTCCGTGGCCTCGACCGCGCCCAGGCGCTGCTCCCGGAGCAGGGACTCCAGCCGGTTCACCTCGTGGTAGGCCAGCGACAGCGGGTCGTTGGCGTCGGGTTGGGTGACGCGCGCTCGGATGGAGAAGTCCCCCTCCCGCAGCGCCTTCAGCATGTTCGAGAGCGTCTGGATGGGCCGCACGACCCGCTCCTGCAGGTTGGCCGTCAGCCCTCCCCAGATCACCAGCAGGAGGGCGGTCAGCGTCCACTGCAGGCGCGGGCTCCACGGCCCGAGCCACAGGAGGAGGAGCGCCAGCGCCACCCCCGGCGCGGCGGCCAGGAGCGCCAGCAGGACGACCCTGCGGTCGTACGTCAGGCGAGGGCGAACGCGCGGGGGCGACGGCTCCTCGGGGCCGCGCGGCGGCGTCCGTGGCCGGTCCATGGGCTGCAGCCCGGAAGGCCGGGCTCGCTCGGCGGGATTCCGTCCCCGCGGGTGGTCGGGGCTCACGTCACGAAGAGAGGTCGTGGCGCTGGAGCCGCCGGTAGAGTGCGCTCCGGCTGAGGCCCAGCGCGTCGGCGGCAGCGCTCACGTTGCCCTCGTGCCGCTCCAGCGCCTTCTCGATGAGCACCCGCTCGGCCTCCTCCAGCGTCATCTGCTCCAGGGTGCCGCCGGCGTCGTCCCGGCGGCGGAGGCCCAGGTCGGCCACTTCGATGCGGGGGCCCCTGGACATGAGCAGGGCGCGCTCGACCGAGTGCTCCAGCTCGCGCACGTTCCCCGGCCACGGGTGGCGCAGCATGGCGCTCATGGCCTCCTCCGTGAAGCCCTCCATCTCCTTTCCGTAGTGGGCTCCGGTCTTGCGGAGGAAGTGCACCGCCAGCGGCATGATGTCCTCGCGCCGCTCGCGCAGCGGCGGCAGGTGGATCTCCACCGTGTTGAGCCGGTAGAGCAGGTCCTCGCGGAAGCGGCCCTCCGCGACGCCCTCCGCCAGGGCCATGTTGGTGGCCGAGAGCACGCGCACGTCGACCTTGCGCACCTTGGACGCGCCCACCCGCTGCACCTCGCGGGTCTCGAGCACGCGGAGCAGCTTGGCCTGCTGCTGCATGGTGATGTTGGCGATCTCGTCCAGGAAGAGGGTGCC
>JAHWKH010000286.1 GCA_019347995.1 Gemmatimonadota bacterium
CACCACCCTGGTGAGGGTGCGCTGGAGCAGCAGGTAGGTGCCCACCGCGTAGAGGACGCCGATGAGCAGGGCGAGCGAGAGGTTCCCGGTCATCGCGTTCCCTCCTCCGCCTCGGCGCCGAGCGTCTCCAGGACGACCAGCACGAGCCCGACCACGACGAGGACGACCCCGATGTCGAACGGCAGGGCGCTCGTCGCCTTGACGTGGCCGAGCACCGGCACGTCGAGCTCCACCTTGCCGCTCTCCAGGAACTGCGCGTCCAGCAGCAGGGCCGCCAGCGCTCCGGCCGACCGGATCCCGTCTCGCCCCTCCAGCGCCCGCGCGAGCACGCCGGTGGCGTTCGCCACGGCGAAGCTGACGCCGCGCAGGTTGCGGTCGGGGTGGACGCCGGGGATGGGACGGGGGTAGCCCGACGCCCGCAGGCGGAGGCCTTCCTCGAAGGGCTCCACAACCACGCCGTCCCGCGGGGTCTCCCAGTCCAGCGTCACGCCCACGGCGGCGGGCAGGCTCCCGGGCCACCAGGTCCGGCCCTGGTCGTGGCGGGCCGAGACGACCAGGCAGCCCCCCGACGCCAGCTCGGCCACCACCGGGGCCAGCACGCCCTCGTGCTCCGCCCTCGGCGTCCCCAGGCTCAGGTTGACCAGGCGGGCGCCCGACTCACCGGCCCATTCCAGGGCACGCTTCAGCGCCAGGACCGTGGTGGACAGCGTGGCGTCGAAGACCTTGGCCACGTGGAGCTCCGCCTCCGGCGCCTTCTCGTGGATGGCGGCGGCGACGGCCGTGCCGTGCCCGAGACGGTCCACCACGTCGTCGGCGATGCGGCCACGGTCGTCGAACGCCACCGCGCCCGCGAGGCCACCCACGTGGGGGTGGCCCGCGTGGATGCCGCTGTCGATGACCGCGACGCGGACGCCGCGCCCGCCGCGGGCCGCCAGCGCCGAGTGGGAGGGGTGTACGAGCGTCTCCCCGGAGGCCGCCCCCGCCGATGCGGCGGAGGCCGGACGGTCCACCCCGGCACCACTCACCCGACGGCGTCCCCGGCGACGGCGGCGCCTCCCTCACGCTCGCCCGTCGCACCGACCGGGACGGCGTCATCCGAGAACAGCCGCGTGAGCGGCCCCGCCCCTCCCAGGAGCACCTCGGGCGGTCCTTCCTCCACGACCCGCCCCGCCTGCAGCACCACCACCCGGTCCGCCCGCCGCGCCGGCTCCAGGCGGTGCGTGACGAGGATGGTCGTGCGGCCGCGCATCACCCGCTCCCATCCGCGCACCACCTCCGCCTCGGCGCGGGGATCGAGGAACGCCGTGGGCTCGTCCAGCACCAGGACGGCGGGGTCGGCCAGCAGCGCCCGGGCCAGGGCGACGCGCTGGCGCTCCCCCCCGGAGAGCGCCTTCCCGCGCTCCCCCACCGGCGTGTCCGTTCCTTCGGGCAGGTCCGCCACGAAGTCCGCCAGCCCCGCGGCCTCGAGCGCGGCGGCGACCTCCTCGTCGGTCGCGTCGGGCCGGGCATAGCGGACGTTCTCGCCCAGGGGCGCGTGGAACAGGAAGGCCTCCTGCTCGACCACCGCCACGTGGCGGCGCAGATCCTCCAGGCGCAGATCGGTGAGGTCGTGGCCGTCCAGCAGCACGCGGCCCGCGTCGGGGTCGCTCTGGCGCACCAGCAGGTCGGCGATGGTGGACTTCCCGCTTCCGCTGGCGCCCACCAGGGCGAGGGTCTCGCCCGGCGCCACCGTCACCGTGACGTCGTCCAGCACCGGCGCGCCGCGGCCGAACGTCAGGCCCACGCCCTCCAGGCGCACCTCGCCGCGGGCCCGGGGCAGGGCCCGCGCGCCGGGCCGCTCGACCACGTCCACGGGCGTGTCCAGCAGGTCGTGGACGCGCCGGAGGGAGACCCGCGCCGTGGCGAGCCCCGCGTAGAGGCCCATGAGCCCCTGGACCGGCGTCATGAGGCGCATCTGGTACGCCATGAAGGCGACGAACGTCCCCAGCGTGATGGCACCTCCGATGACCCGCACGCCGCCGTACAGGAACACCACGGCGGTGCCGGCCGAGAGCAGGAGACCGGGCAGGCCCCCCGCCAGGTACCGCAGACGCTGCATGTCCATGAGCGAGGTCACGAACCCGTCGTTGCGGGCCCGGAAGCGGGCCGCCTCCCGCCCCTGCGCGTTGGACGACACCACCAGGCGCATGCCCTGCAGGGTCTCGATGAGGAAGGCGCCGATCTCGGCGCTGCGCTCGCGCATGGTCGCCACGCTCCCCTCGAGCCGGCGGCGGTAGTGGACCAGCGCCCATATCGCCACGGGCAGCACCGCCACGCTGGCCACGAAGAGGCGCCAGTCGAGCCACACCATGACCGCCACCGCGCCCACGAGGAAGAGGACGTGGCCCAGCCATCCCAGCGCCGCCTCGGCCGATACGCGCTGGATCTCGCCCACGTCGTTGTTGATGCGCGAGACGATGTCGCCCAGCGTGCGCCCGGCGTAGAAGCGGGGCGAGAGGCGCTGCAGGTGGCGGTAGAGCTCCAGCCGCATGTCGAAGAGGACGTCGGCCGAGACCTTCGTGTACGTGAGGCCGCTCACCACGTTCAGGACGAAGCTGAGGAGCGTCACCGCCACGAACAGGCCCACGATCCAGATCAGCGCGCGCACGCTCCCGCCCACCAGCGCCTCGTCCACCAGCAGCTTCGAGAGGTAGGGCAGCACCAGCGCCAGCCCGGTGCCTGCGAGGCTGAGGGACAGAACGCCCGCCAGCTTCCACCGGTAGGGGAGGAGGTGGACGAGGGCTCGGCGCAGGTCGCCCCGCGCCGCCGCCTCTCCGCCCCGCTTCCTCACGGCTTCGGCAGCACGAACAGCTCCGTCGTCGTGTCCGCCCCCAGCTCGACCGTACGCAGGTGGTCGTACGTATCGACGTCGTAGACATCGATGGTGTGGCCGGCGTTGTAGATGTAGAGCTGCTCGCCGTTGGAGCTCGTCACGAGCCGCATGCGAGGCCGGCCCTGGAAGGGCTCGCGCCGCACCACGCGTCGCTCATCCAGATCGAACGTCCAGAAGCGCCAGTTGCCCACCTCGGACTCCACGCCGTAGGCCCTGCGTCCGCCGGGGGCCAGCGCGAACTGGACGCCGTCGGCCGGGCCCACGGTGAAGAAGTCCACGTCGCGCTCCTCCAGGTGCACGCGGGCGATGCCCATGATGCGCCGGTTCTGCACCGGGTCGCGCAGCGTGAACAGGCCCGTGAACGTCCCCGGCTCCTCGTACGTCTGCTCGGGGAAGCCGAAGTCGAAGCGGCCCAGGCCGGGATCAAGCGCCTCGGTGTATTCCCAGCGGTCGACCTCGGTGAAGCCCTCCGTCTCCAGCACCACGATGTCCCGGCCGAAGAAGTACAGGAGGTCGCCCTCGGGGGAGAAGATCATGCGCGCGCGGTCCCGCGTGTCGCCATCGGGCCAGGGGACGGTGTCCGTGACCTGGTGGGTGGCCAGGTCCACCTTGAGGAGCGTGGGCTCGCCCACCTCGAAGCGATCGGAGAGCTTGCGGTAGCTCTTGGTGAGGACGACCGCGTAGCGCTCCTGCGGGTCGATGGCCTGGCCCCAGATGCGGATGGTCTCGTTGCCCCTCGAGAGGGTGAAGGTGTCCAGCGTCCGCTTCGACGCGATGTCCACCACCTCCACGCTCTCGTAGCTGACGTCGACCACGTAGAAGCGCGTCCGGTCCTGGTTGAGCGTCATCCCCCGGGGAATGCCCGTCTGGAGGGGG
>JAHWKH010000287.1 GCA_019347995.1 Gemmatimonadota bacterium
CTCCTCGCCGACGTCCGCTACGACTACTCGCAGACGGTCGAGCGCCGCGTCGACCAGCTCGAGCTCAGGGAGCTCCGCAAGCTCCTCACCGAACAGCGCCTGCGGGGCGAGGCGGAGATCGCCAAGGGTGGTGCCGTCGACCGGATCGACGCCGACTACTACGCGGACATGGCCTACCTCGGGCAGGTCCACCGACTCAGGGTCAAGATCGATCCCGAGTGGGAGGTGGAGCAGCTCCAGCAGGCCCGAGTAGACGGCGTCGAAGTCCCGGTGCGGCCACTCGCCCCGGAGGACGCGCAGCGCGGACTGGCCCAGGGTCCCCTCGTCCAGGGGGATCCAGCGGCGGTCGAAGAGGCTGCCGAAATACAGGAGCGAGACGGCCCAGACGACGAGACCCCATGGGAAGGTCGCTCGTCGTTCGGCGGGGGCCGTCACCGCTCCGGCGCGAAGGCCGCGTCGAACGCCCTCTCCGGCGGTGGGAAGTCGAGCCGGCGGACGAACGCGCTCGCCTCGGCGGCGCCGTGCTCCCGGTCCATTCCGGGGTCCTCCCACTCCACCGAGAGGGGTCCCGTGTAGGCGATGCGGTTGAGCCCTCGCATCACGGCCTCGAAGTCCACCCGTCCACGGCCCGGGGAGCGGAAGTCCCATCCCCGCTCGGGGTGACCGAAGGGCAGATGACCCCCGAAGACGCCCGACGAGGCCGGACGGTGTGCCCACCACGCGTCCTTCACGTGCACGTGGTGGATGCGCTCCGCGAACCGGTCGAGGAACGCGACGTAGTCCACGCCCTGGTAACCCAGGTGGCTGGGGTCGTAGTTGAAGCCGAACGCCGGGTGGCGCTCGACGGCCTCGAGCGCATGCTCGGCCGTCACGGCGTCGAACGCGATCTCGGTGGGGTGCACCTCGAGGGCGAAGCGCACGTGCGCGTCCGCGAAGACGTCCAGCACCGGCAGCCAGCGTCGGGCGAAATCGTCGAAACCGCCCTCGATCGTACCGGGCGCGAGCGGCGGAAAGGCGTAGAGCAGGTGCCAGATGGATGAGCCGGTGAAGCCGTTCACCACATCGACGCCGAGGCGCGCCGCCGCCCGGGCGGTCCGTGCCATCTCGTCGGCGGCCCGCCGCCGAACGCCCTCCGGCTCGCCGTCGCCCCACACCCGGTCCGGGAGGACCGCCCGGTGGCGCTGGTCCACCGGGTCGCAGACCGCCTGGCCGACCAGGTGGTTGCTGATGGCCCACACGTCGAGCCCATGGCGGGCCAGCAGCTCGCGCCGGCCGTCGCAGTAGCCGGCCTCCGCCAGGGCGCGCCCCACGTCGAAGTGGTCGCCCCAGCACGCGAGCTCGAGGCCGTCGTAGCCCCATCCGGCGGCCTTCTCCGCCAGCGTCTCCAGGGGGAGGTCGGCCCACTGGCCGGTGAAGAGCGTGATGGGTCGGGGCATGCTCAGCGGCTCCCGGCGCCCGGGGGCGCGTAGGCCGCGTCGACCCAGCCACCCTCGCGAGAGCTCCTCAGGGCTGCCTCGATGAAGTGGACGCCGGCGGCGCCGTCGGCCGCCGTGGGGACGTCGAGGTCGTCGGGGTCCGGCGCGCCCCCGCCCACGACGGCGCCCACCGCGCGTAGCGCGTCGCCGTAGACGTTGGCGAAGGCCTCGAGGAACCCTTCGGGGTGTCCCGCGGGCAGGCGCGAGGCGCGCGCGGCGGAGGGGGCCAGCCCGGCGCGCCCGCGCCGGCGCACCTCCTCCGTCCCGTCCGCCCGGTGCACCACCAGCGCCTCGGGGTCCTCCTGCCGCCAGTCCAGGGAGCCCTCGGCGCCGTAGACTCGCAGGCGCAGCGCGTTGTCCTCCCCCACCGCCACCTGGGAGACCGTGATCGTGCCGCGGGCGCCCCCGCGGTAGCGGACGAGGAGGGCGGTGTCGTCGTCCACGCGTCGCCCCTCCACGAAGGTCGTCACGTCGGCGCACAGCCTCTCGGGCTCCAGCCCCGTCACCCAGCGCACGAGGCTCTCGGCGTGGGAGCCGATGTCGCCCAGGGCGCCCGCACCCGCCATGTCGGGGTCGGTGCGCCACGTCGCCTGCTTGTGTCCGTCGGCCTCCAGGGGCGTGGCCAGCCAGCCCTGCAGATAGTCCACCATCACCCGGCGGATGGGCCCCATGACCCCGCTCCGCACCAGGGCCCGGGCCTCCTTCACCATGGCGTAGCCCGTGTAGGTGTGCGTGAGGGCGAAGACCACCCCGCGCTCCGCCACCAGACGCGCCAGGGCCTCGGCGTCTTCCAGGGTGGTGGTCATGGGCTTGTCGCAGACCACGTGGACCCCGCGCTCGATGAACGCCCGCGCCACGGGAAAGTGGAGGTGGTTGGGGGTGACGATCGAGACCACCTCGACGCGCTCCTCCGCCGGGAGCGCGGCCTCGGCCTCGGCCATGGCCTGCCAGCTCGCGTACGCGCGCCGGGGGTCGAGGCCCAGCGTGCGGCCCTGTCGGCGGGATCGCTCCGGATCGGAGGAGAACGCCCCGGCGACCAGGGTGGCCAGCCCGTCCAGCGCAGCCGCGCGCCGGTGCACCTCGCCGATGAAGGCGCCGGGCCCGCCGCCGATCATGCCCAGCCGGAGGGGGCGCTCGAGGGCGTGGGCGCTCACGGTGCTCGCCGGCCGCCGCGCCGTGACCGGGCGATCATCCTGCTGTTCGTAGACGGCGGGCTGCGCCTGGCCGAGCTGGCCGGGGCCCACGTGCGCCGCGCCCCGCAGGCCAGCGCACGCGACTTCGCCCGCCACCTGGCCGCCGTCAGCGACGCGGGGGTGGGCGAGGAGGAGGGCGCGGTCGACCGCACCCCGCAGGGCGTTCGGGTCGTCGGCCTGGAGGCCGCCGGCGGGCTGGAGCTCGACCACGTCTTCGTCCTGGGCCTCCATGCGGCGCGTATGCCGGGCGCAACCGGCGCGCCCGCCGGGTCCATCGCCGACGCGTTGCTTCCCGCGGGCCTGCCGGCCGACGACCAGGAGACCCACGTCGCGCGGATGCGGCGCTTGACCCACCTGGCGCTGACCCGGGCGCGTCAAGGGGCGGTGCTGGCCTACGTCTCGACCTCCGAGCGCGGCGCGGCACAGCCGCCTTCGCCCCTCGCCGAGGAGGCACGCACCGCGCTGGTAGCCGCGTGGGAGGCCCGCGAGGAGGGCCTGTTCGGCCCCGCCGAGACGCTGCACGCCGCGTACACCCAGCTGCGCGACGAGCTGCTGGGCGACGTGGGCCGGGTGGGCAAGGCACTGGGCGAGCTGCGCCTGGACACCGATCTGGACCTTGGCCACGCGGTCGTGCGCTTCCTGGAGCTGATCAAGGTCGGCGCGATGCTCGAGCGCCCGGCCGGCCAATCCCTGGGCGACGCGCTGGCCGCGGTCAACGCCCAGCTCGCCGGCGCGGTGACCCCCCAGCAGCGCGAGGTGCTGCTCAGCTCGCAGCTCGACGACGTGCTGCTGGGCGCCGAGGCCGACGAGCACGCGCGGGCCGCCGGCGCGGCGGCGCGCAGCGAGCCGTCGCTGGAGGCCTTCCTGCCCCGCCGGGGCGAGGGCCTGGCGCTCTCGGCCTCCGACATCGAGACCTACCGCACGTGCCCGCTGAAGTACAAGTTCGCGCGGGTCTTGCGCATCCCCCAGGAGCCCACGCTCAACCAGCGCTTCGGGATCGTCGTCCACCAGGTGCTGGAG
>JAHWKH010000288.1 GCA_019347995.1 Gemmatimonadota bacterium
CCCGGTGAGCACTCCGGCGCCGTCGCCGCGCCCGAACTCGGTGCCGCCGCTGGCGGCGCGGTTGTGGTACTCGAAGCGCTCGATGGCCAGGCCCGTGCGCGTGCGCCACGCCGGGAAGGGCCGCGCGTCCAGGTCCGCGTGCATATAGGCCTGTCCGATGCGGCTCCTGAACTCGGTGTCGGCGAAGTCGGGGAAGAGGAGCCGCGTGCCGTAGCGGGTGGCGCCGGCGGAGACGTCCAGCGCCCCTCCCCCGGGGCGGGGCCGCGTCCAGGCGGCACCCACGAGGTCGTTGCCCCACGTCCAGTCCACGCGCAGGGGGAAGTCCTCTTCGTCGAGGGCCCCCAGGTCCAGCACGTCGTCGCCCGAGTACGCCGTCACCCGGATGCGGTCCCCGCCCTCCGTCCACGCCTCCACCACCCCCTGTAGGTCGGTGAGGTGGTAGGGGAAGTCGAAGACCGGCTTCAGCAGGACGTCGAAGTAGGACCGACGAACGCTGGCCCGGGCCCGGACGGTGCGCAGCCCGAGCGCCTCCACGTCGCGGGCGCCGCCCGCCACCGCCACCCGAGCCGCCAGCAGGGAGACGCCGGCGTCCACGGAGAAGATCCCCTGTCCGGGATCGCTCTCCACGATCAGCACGGAGGACACGCGCCCCCCGTGCTCCGCCTGGAAGCCGCCGGAGCGAAGCTCGGCCCGCCGCACCATGTCGGCGTTGAACACGCCGAAGAACCCGCCGAGGTGGAAGGGGGAGAACACCGGGACGCCGTCCAGCAGGATGAGGTTCTGGTCGGCCGATCCGCCCCGGACGTGGAACGCGGAGGAGAAATCCGACGTCGAGACCACGCCGGGCAGCACCTCCACCGCCCGCAGCGGGTCGGCCTCGGCGACGCCGGGCACCCGCTTCAGGTCCTCCAGCGAGAGCTCCCGCGCCGTCACGCCCGCCAGATCCTCGAAGCGCTCCCGGTCCCGGCTCCTCTCGGCCTCGACCCGCACGCCGGCGATGGCCAGCGCGGCGCGCGGAAGGGTCACGTCCACGACGGTGGTGCCACCGGGCCGCACGGTCACGTCTCCGAGAACGACCTCGGCGTGTCCGATGCGGGCCACCCGCAGATCGAAGAGGCCGGCGGGGACACCATCGAGACGGTACCACCCCAGCCGGTCGGTCTCGGCACGGGCCAGGACGCGCTCGCCGTCCAGCAGGGTCACGGCCGCCGAGTACACGGCCGCGCCCTCCTCGTCGCGCACCCGCCCCTCCACGGCCCCGGGCGTCTCCTGGGCGGCCAGGGGCGCAGCCCCGCCGAGCGTCAGGAGGGCGAGAAGGGGCGGCAGGACGGCGAGGACGATTGGGCGCATGCGTCTCCGGCGTGATGGGTCGCGGGCCGGGGGAGCCGGGAGAGCCGCGCGGAGGGGGCCGAAGACCGGCGGCCGCTCCCCGGTCGCCCGCCCCGGCGCCCCGCGTTACCATGCTGCGGGCGTCCTGGAAGCTCGACCCTTCCCACGGAAAACGGAACCGACCCTGAAGGTCTTCGCCTGCGACTCCTTCGTGCTCCCGCTCCCCGAGGGGCACCGGTTTCCCATGGAGAAGTACGCGCTGCTGCGGGAGGCGGTGGAGGACCATCCCGCCGTCGAGATCCGGCTGCCGGAGGCCGCCACCGACGAGGATCTCCTGCGCGTGCACGAGGCGGCGTGGGTGGCCCGCGTCGCCGGGGGCGCCCTCGAGCCGGCCGACGTGCGCCGCATCGGCTTTCCCTGGTCGCTTCACCTCGTGGAGCGCTCGCGCCGCTCGGTGGGGGCCACGCTGGCGGCGGGCCGTGCCGCCCTCGCCGAAGGGTGGGCCGCCAACCTGGCAGGGGGCACCCATCACGCGTTTCCCGGCCACGGGGAGGGGTTCTGCGTGTTCAACGACGTGGCGGTGGCCGCGCGGGCCGTGCAGGCGGAGGGCATGGCCCGGCGCATCGCCGTCCTGGACCTGGACGTCCATCAGGGCAACGGCACCGCCGCCGTTTTCCGCGGCGACGACGACGTCTTCACCCTCTCCGTCCACGGCGAGGGGAACTACCCCTTCAGGAAGGAGCCCGGGGACCTGGACCTGGGCCTCCCCGACGGCACTGGCGACGACGCGTACCTCGCCGCCGTGGAGGCCGGGGTCGAGGCGGCTCTCGCCGGGGGCGCCGACCTGGCGTTCTACGTGGCCGGCGCGGATCCATGGGTGGGCGACCGCCTCGGCCGTTTGGCCGTGAGCGCGGATGGGCTGGCCGCGCGGGACCGATTGGTCCTCGACCGCTGCGGCGCCGCGGGCGTCCCGGTGGCGGTGGTCATGGCCGGAGGGTACGCCCACCGCGTGCAGGACACGGTGGCCATCCACGCCGCCACCGTGCTGGAAGCGGCGGAGCGGTGGACACGGCGGCACGGCGGCAGGCGCGTCGGAGGAGCCGCGCGCCTCTCCGCCGCGGGCACCGGCGCGTGAGCGCCGACGCCTCCCCCCGCGAGCCCGCCGCAAGCGCCGCGGCCGTCCGCGCGCGCCTCGCCGCGCTTCCCCGCACGCCCCTGGCGAACCTGCCCACGCCGCTGCTGCCGGCGCGGCGCCTGGCGGCCTCGCTCGATGGTCGGCCCGAGGTCCTGGTGAAGATGGACGCCGAGACGGGCTTCGCCCTGGGCGGCAACAAGGTGCGCAAGCTCGAGCACGAGCTGTCGCCGGAGCGGCTCGAGGGCGTGACCTGCCTCGTCACGGCCGGCGGTCCCCAGTCCAACCACTGCCGCGTCACGGCGGCCGCCGCCGCTCGCCTGGGGCTGCGCTGCGTGCTGGTGGTCAACGGCCCGCCACCCGCGGGCCCGCCCCGGGGCAACGCCCTGCTCCACCGCCTCTTCGGTGCCGAGATCCACGTCGTGGAGGACCGGGCCCTGCGCGCCCCCACCATGGAGGACGTGGCCCGCCGGGAGGCCGAGGCGGGAGGCCGGGCGCTGGTGGTGCCCCTGGGCGCGTCCACGCCGGTGGGCGCCCTCGGCTATGCCCGCGCCGCCGCCGAGCTGGACGCCCAGCTCCCCGCCGACGGACGCCCCGTCTGGGTGTTCGTGGCCAGCTCGTCCTGCGGCACCCTCGGCGGGCTCGCCGCCGCTGAGCAGGGTCAGGCGTCGCGGGCGCGGGTCATGCCGACAAACAGGTTGCGGCGCTGCAGAGCCAGGCGCTCCTCGCGCTGCTCGGGCGCCAGGTCGGGCGGGACGAACCAGCGGGAGGGCCACTCCGCGGCGGCGAGGCCGGGGATGTAGACCTCCTTGAACTCCAGGCCCTTGCCGCGTGCGAAGGTGCCGACCAGCACGCCCTCGGCGTGGCGGCCGTCGTAGGCCTCCAGTCGGTGCACCGGAACGCCGGCATCCTCGAGGGCCTTTGTGGCGTCGCGGGCCTTGCGCCGCACGTCGACCAGGACGGCGAGGTCGCCGGGATCGGCGCCCGCGGCGATCCGCTCGCCGACCAGCTCGGTCAGCAGCGCGAGCTCCTCAGCGGGCGAGCGCAGGATGTGCAGCTCGGCGCTATCGCCCATCGTGAGCGGCTCGGGCTCCGTCGAGCCCGCCGCCCAGCCGACGCAGCGCAGGTGCGGCGCACGGCAGGCCTCGCGCACGCGACGCACCAGCAGCGCCACGTCGGCGCCCTGGCGCCCGCGGTAGGTGTGCAGCTCGTCGAGGACCAGGA
>JAHWKH010000289.1 GCA_019347995.1 Gemmatimonadota bacterium
GGATCGGCGTGTTCTGGGCCACGCGCTCGCCGAACTGGCGGATGTTCCAGTTGCGGCTCTGGAGCTCGGGCACGTAGCGCCGCCGGCCCAGCAGCGTCTCCACGTAGCCCTTCTCCCTGGCCGTCTCCACCTGCTCGTCCAGGAAGCCGCGCACGCCGCTGAAGCGCTCGAAGTAGGCTTCGATGAACGCCTTGGCCTCCTCCCGCGAGATGCCCAGCTGCTGGGCCAGGCTGAACGGCCCCTGCCCGTAGAGCGTGGCGAAGTTGATGGTCTTGGCGCGGGCGCGCATCTCGCCGGTCACCTCCTCGATGGGCACGTCGAACACCACCGCCGCCGTCTGACGGTGCACGTCGATGCCCTCGCGGAACGCGCGCACCAGCGGCTCGTCGCCGGAGAAGTGGGCCAGGATGCGCAGCTCGATCTGGGAGTAGTCCACGCCCAGGAGCACGTGCCCCTCGTCGGCGACGAACCCCCTGCGGATCTCCCTGCCCAGCGGTGTCCGGATGGGGATGTTCTGGAGGTTGGGGTCCGACGACGACAGCCGCCCCGTGGCGGCCACCGTCTGATTGAACGACGTGTGGATGCGCCCGGTGCGCGGGTTGACCAGCTTGGGCAGGGCGTCCACGTAGGTGCCGCGCAGCTTCTCCAGCTCCCGGTATTCCATGAGGAGCACGGGCACGCGATGCCCCTGGGCCGCCAGCTCCTCCAGCACGGACGCGTCGGTGGAGGGGCCGGTCTTGGTGCGCTTGATCACGGGCAGGTCGAGCCTGTCGAACAGGATCTCGCGGAGCTGGGGCGTGGAGTTGATGTTGAACTCGGTCCCCGCCTCCTTCCAGATGTCGTCCTGGATGTGCTCCAGCTCGCGGTTGAGCTTGCGGCTCATCGCGTCGAAGAAGTCCGCGTCGATCCGGATGCCCGCCCGCTCCATGCGTGCCAGCACGGGCACCAGCGGCATCTCCAGGGTGTGGAAGAGCTTCTCCATGTGCTGCTCATCCAGCTCCTCGTGGAACCTCTCGTACAGCCGCAGCGCGCAGTCGGCGTCCTCGCAGGCGTAGTCGCGGGCGCTCTCCAGCGTGATCTCGGCGAAGGAGACCTGCTTCCTGCCCGTGCCCGTGACGTCCTTGTAGGTGGTGGTCTTGTACGCCAGGATCTCCATCGCCAGCACGTCGAGGCCGTGCTGCCGGCGTCCGGGGTCCAGGACGTACGACGCGATCATGGTGTCGAACCACAGGCCCGCCGGCTCGACGCCGCAGTTCCACAGCACCACCAGGTCGTACTTCAGGTTCTGCCCCACCTTGCGCACGGTGGGGTCCTCCAGCAGGTCCACCAGCGGCCGCATGCGCTCGTCGCCCAGGGCGGGGAGGTTGGCGATGGGCTCGAAGTCCTGGTCCAGCTCCGGCGCGCTGGGATGGCAGTGGCCCAGGGGCAGGTAATAGGCCTCGCCGGCGTTGACCGCGAGGCTGATGCCCACGATCTCGGCGCGCATGGGGTCCTGGGAGGTGGTCTCCGTGTCGATGGAGACCCACCCCCGCTCGCGGATGGCCTCCACCAGCTCCTTCACGTCGGAGGGGTCGGTGACGAGGACATAGCGGGTCTCGGGCCCGAGCTCGCCCTCCACCGCGCCCTTCTCCAGCGCCTCCTGGGTGAAGCGCTCGGTGAGCGTGCGGAACTCGAGGTCCATGAAGAGGTCACGCAGGCGCGGGTAGTCGGGCTCGCCCAGCCGCAGCGACTCCAGGTCCAGCTCCAGCGGCACGTCCTGCATGATCGTGACGAGGCGCCGCGACAGCCGGACCTGCTCCGCGTTCTCCTCCAGCGACTCCCGCGCCCGCTTCCCCGAGATGTCGGCGACGTTCTCCAGGACGCCGTCCAGGCTCCCGTACGTCTCCAGCAGCTTCACCGCGGTCTTCGGGCCGATCCCCGGCGCGCCGGGCACGTTGTCCGAGCTGTCGCCGATGAGCGCCAGGTAGTCGATGACGCGCTCGGGCGGGATCCCGAACTTCTCGGGGGCGTTGGTCTCGTCGACCCACTCGGCTTCGACCCCCGTCGCTCCCCCGCGGCCGGGGTTCATGAGGTGCACGCCCGGTCGCACGAGCTGGTAGAAGTCCTTGTCGCCCGAGACCACGACCGATTCCAGGCCCGCCGCCTCGGCCTGCCGGGCGAGGGTTCCGATGACGTCGTCGGCCTCGTAGCCCTCCACCTCCACCACCCGGTCGCCGAAGGCCTCCACGATGGCGCGGATGCGCGGCAGGCTCTCGGAGAGCTCGTCGGGCATCTTCTCCCGGGTCGCCTTGTAGTCGGGGAAGATCTCCTCGCGCTGGCTCATGCCCGCATCGAAGACCACGGCCAGATAGTCCGGCTCGAACTCGTCGCGGATCTGGATGAGGAAGTTGGTGAAGCCGAAGGGAGCCGAGGTGTTCTCGCCCTTCGAGTTGACGAGGGGACGCTGGATGAAGGCGAAGAACGCCCTGTAGATGAGCGCGTACGCGTCGATGAGGAACAGGCGTGGTGCGGTCTTGGGAGGTACGTCCACGGTCGGGAGGTCGCGGTGGGGGGGGGTGTGGGCGAGCCCGGAGACATGGCTCCGGACCCGCCCCGTTACCCGTCCCGGGATGAAAGGCTCCGGGGCGGTTCCCCCCGCCCGAGCCCCGGCTCAGATCCGCTTGTGTCCGCGCCCGTAGCCGTGGCGCACGTAGGGCCGCATGATCTCGTACTCGTCGTCCTCCCAGCCGTGCATGAGCTCTTCCTCGATGTCGTCGAAGGGGCGCCCCTTGTAGTCGGGATTGCGCGCGGCCATGTGTCCCACGACGTAGCCCGGGTGGGCCTGGTCGTACGTGGTGATGAGGGGCGCGTGGGCGTCGTACGTCTCGAAGTGGTCGCGGTAGGCCTCCAGGTCGCCCTCCGTCCAGTCGTCCAGGGCCTTGCCCGCCTTCTCGCCGGCCCACCAGCCACCCACGGCGCCGGCGATGCCGCCGATGACCGCTCCCACGGGTCCGGCGGCCGCGCCGACGCCCGCGCCCACGAGGCTCCCCGTGATCCCTCCCACCGCTTCGCCTCCCTGCTCGCCCGCTCCGGGGCGTCCGTCGTCTTGCGTGTTCTTCGCCATTTCCGGTCCCTCCTCTCGAGGTATGAGGCACGTCCCGGTTTCCGGCACGGTTCGTTCCACCGGGAAGAGCGTCGCGGCGAGTCCGGCCGGTTCGAAGAGCCTGGCCCCGGCGGCCCCTCCTCCCGTACGTTGGCGTTCCCCCCCGTCACGTCCTCAGGAGGAGAGTCATGAGGCGAGCTTTCGCGCTGGTCCTGCTCGCCGCGACCGCCGCGGCACCCCGTCCCGCTCCAGCCCAGGAGCTTCCCACGCGGACGCTCAGCCTGGAGCAGTACCTGGACTGGGAATGGGTCTCCGACCCGCAGATCTCGCCCGACGGAAGCCGCATCGTGTACACGCGCTCCTGGGTCGACAAGGTGAACGACAGCCGGGAGTCGTCCGTCTGGATCATGGACGCCGACGGCTCGCGAGCCCGCTCGCTGCTGGACGGCTCCTCGCCCGCCTGGTCGCCCGACGGCACCCGCATCGCCTACATGGCGGAGGGGGAGCCGCAGGGGAGCCAGATCCATGTGCGCTGGATGGACGCGGAGGGCGCGACCACCCAGGTCACCCGGGTCGAGTCC
>JAHWKH010000028.1 GCA_019347995.1 Gemmatimonadota bacterium
TCTTCCGATCTCCCGCGTCGCGGCAGGCCAGCACGATCCGCCGCTTGGCCGAGCACTCCGCGAGCACGCGCGCCGGGTCATGCCGGGCGACGTGCTCCACCGACCCGTGCCCAGTAGGTCCCCCTCCGACCACATCGGCGTTCCATTCCACGAGCCCGTCGACGCCCGCGGCCGCCAGGGCCACGCGCTTGTCCTCCGCGATCCGGGCCAGCAGCGTCTGCCGCTCCGCCCCGCGGACGCCCTCGGCAATGGTCTCGACCTCGCTCCCGTAGACGACGATGCTGACGACGTCGTCGTCGCGCCCGCCGTGGCCTACGGAGCCAGCGGCGAACACGCCGACTTCCCGGGCACGCTGTCGATCGGTCATGAGGCGCTGCGGCTGCTGCTCGTCGAGCTGTGCCGGTCGGCGACCCGGACGAGGGGCTCCTCCACCCAGCCTCCCACCGGCATGAGGGCCTCCTCGGTGTAGCGGCTCCCCGGATTCCACAGGAGCCATTCCCGGACGCCGACGTCGTACGCCGCCTGGATCTGGGCCAGCACCTCCGGCGCGCCGTAGCTCGGCTCCCCCATGGTGAAGTCCTGCAGCCACGGCCGGATGGTGCCGGCGCCCTCCACCGCCTCGGAGCGGGCGAGGCCGGGCTTCAGCGCCTCCCGGACGATCTCGTAGGGGTGGGCGTTGGGATGCTGGAAGCCGAAGCTGCCGCGGTAGTAGTGGGACGGATAGACCATCGGCAGCGCCACGTCCAGCCGGTCGATGAACCGCTCCCAGATCTGGCCGATGCCCACGTCCCGGGCCGAGGTGGTCACGCCGAACACGTCGGCGGTGTGCACGACGCCAAGCTCCTCCATCAGCGCGGCCGACGCCTCGAGGAAGTCGCGGATGCCCTCGGCCTTCTCCCGCCCGTCGCGGCCCGGATAGTGCGCCCGCAGCAGGTCCTCCAGGGGCGCGTCGGCGAAGCGAACGTAGTCCCACTGGATCTCCGGGAACCCCAGGGCGGCGGCCTCCCGGGCCAGCTCCAGGTGGTAGTCGCGCACCTCCGGCGACCACGGATTCAGCCACGTGGAGCCGTTGCGGTCCACCCACGGGCCACCGGCCGTGTCCTGTACGGCCAGGTCGGGGCGCGCCGCGGCGAGGAGCGGGTCCTTGACGATGACGATGCGCGCGATGGGCCAGATGCCCTCGTCCGAGAGCCGCCGCAGCAGCCCGGGCAGATCCCGGATGGAGACGTCGCCCGTGGCGCCGATCTCCCGCGCCAGGGGGACGCCGCTGGCGTAGCTCAGGTAGCCCGTGGCGTCCTTGAGGTCGATGACGAAGCTGTTGACCTCCGTGCGCCGCGCCAGGTCGACGAGCTTCTCCAGGCGGGCGGGTGAACCGGCGGCCCATTTGTTCAGATAGATGCCCCGCACGTGCTCGGGACGGTCGAAGGAGGGCCGCCGGTCGGGAATGCGCACCGGGGCGGGAGCCGCGCCGTCGCCGGCGGCCGGGGCCCCCTCCGAGCCGCGGCGCGCGGCCTCCTCCTCTCGCTCCGAGGCGATCTCGACGGGGAGCGGGTCGGGCGGGCTCTCTCCGTCGACGGGCTCACCGCCCCCGGCCGGAGCGGTGGCGCCGGCCATGGAGGGGGCCGGCGCCGCGTCGTCGAGGGGATCTCCCGCGCCCGTTTCGGCGCCGGCGCAGGCGGACAGGACGAGGAGGGCGAGGACGGGAAGCGGTGCGCGGGCGAACAAGGTGGTCATACGGCCTGGGAGAGGAAGCGAAGAGGCGTCGTCAGTATGCGGAGAGGGAGGGATCGACCTCCTCGCGCCATCCGAGGACGCCGCCCTTCAGGTTGAACACGCTGGCGAACCCCTTCTCCTGGAGCTGCTGTACCGCCCAGCCGCTGCGGGCGCCGGAGCGGCAGTACAGGACGATGGCGTCCGAAGGATCGAGCTCGTCCATGCGCTCCAGGAAGTCTCCCACCGGAATCCGCAGCTGACCGTAGTCGGGCAGGTCGGCGATGTCCTTCTCGAAGGGCTCGCGCACGTCGACGAGCACGACGGGCTGATGGCGGTCCAGGCGCTGCTTGAGCTCGGAAGGCGAGATCTCGGGAATCTCGCCCGTCGTTCCCGTACCCGGTGCGGTCACGTGGGTGTCTCCATGAGGCGTGGCGTCTTCGTGGCGCGGTTGCAAGGTCCGTGCGCTGCGTGCCCCCGTGCGCGGCGCGGGGCGGGCTCAGCGGCGGTCCAGGAGGCCCAGGAGGTGCCCCGCGGTGCGCTCCGCCGCGCCCCGGTGGCCGCCAATATAACGGAGGGCCCGCTCGCCCGCGTGGAGCCGGGCGTCGCCGTCGCCGAGCCACGCCCGCAGCGCGTCCACGGCGGCGGGGGCGTCTCCCACCACCCGCGCCGCGCCGGCCTCGACCAGCTCGCCGGCGGCCCGGGCGTTGTGGTGCCGGGGCCCGAACAGCACCGGCAGCCCGGCCGCGGCCGGCTCCAGGACCGAGTGCAGCCCCTGGCCGTGAAAGCCGCCGCCGACCCACGCCACGTCGCCCACGGTATAGAGCTGCGCCAGGACGCCCACCCGGTCCACGACCACCGCGTCGGCGCCCCCCGCATCGCCGGCCTCCTCCACGGCGCCCAGTCGAGCCACCGCCCAGCCCGCGTCGGCCAGCGCCCTCTCCAGCGGCTGCAGGTGCCGGGGAGTGGGCTCGTGTGGCGCCACCACCAGCCTCAACCGGGGCTCCGTCTCCCGCAGGCGCGTCGCGGCCGGCAGCAGGACCGCCTCGTCCGTCGGCCACGTGGAGCCGGCCACGAGCGTGGGGCGCGGCGCGGACCGGAAGGGCCGGAGCCAGGGGGCGTCGGGGTCGGCGGCCGCGGCGCGCTGCGCGGCCGAATCGATGCCCGGGTCCCCGGTGACCACGGCACGCTCCGCCGGGACGCCCAGCGACCCGAAGCGCCCCGCGTCGTCGTCCGCGATGGCCGCGACCACGGAGAGCCGGCGGAGGGACGGCGCCAGCGCCCACCGGGCCGGCGCCCGCAGCCGGGACGAGCCGGCGGGCAGGGTCGCGGCGACGAGGGCCGTGGCCACGCCCCGGGCCGTGGCCTCCCGGGAGAGGGTCGGCCACACCTCGGTCTTGGTGAACGCCACGACGGAGGGACGCAGCGCGTCCAGCGTCCGGCCCATGGCGCCGGGCAGGTCCCAGGGAAGGTAGCCGGCCACGTCCACGGGCATGCGCCCGGCCAGCGGCTCGGCGGAGGGCGAGAAGTGCGTGAAGACCGTCTGGAGGCCCGGTCGCAGGCGGGCCACCGACTCGAGGACGGCCCGCGCCTGGAGCCCCTCCCCCACCGACGGTGCGTGGATCCAGAGGAGGGGCATGGACGGCTCCCTGTGATCCGCGGCCCAGTCGGCGAGCACGTCCACGGCGTGCGCCCTCGCCCGGACGCCCCGGGCGAGCTTGGACGATCCCCGTCCCAGGAGGGGCGCCGCCACCCTCGCGCCCCGCGCCGCGGCCCGATAGGCCATCTCCCACACCGCCATGACGGCGGGAGCTTATCCCTTCACCCCCGGGGAGGCCACCCGTACATTCACCTGCCGCCCCGCCATCCCGGGCGTCCCTCCTCCGGGCGATCTCCATGACCACCTACCAGGTGACGGTCCGCTACGGCCGGCGCTTCCAGCGCTACCACACCTTCACCGTGGAGGCCGCGGACGCCGTCGAGGCGCTCCGCCTGGCCGCCGACGGCGTGCCCGACGAGATTCGGGGCGAGGCCGACCTGGTGGAGCTGCGCGAGGCCGTCGCTCCCGAAACCCGCGCCTACATGGGCGACGAGGACGATGCGGGCTCCTGAAGGCCCCGGAGCGACCGGAACCCCCCGGCGGCATCGGCGTTGCACGGCTCTCGCCCACCCCCGGACCCGCAACCGGAAGACTCCGATGGACGAGCCCTGCGAGATCTACTACGACGAGCTGCTGGACCGCGCCGAGGAGATCCCCCTGCAGCGCTTCAACCGCGCCGAGGACATGAGCGAGGCCGCCCACGAGGCCTACCAGGCCGCCGTGGACCGGCTGGTGCGTCAGCTCGACCTCGGAGAGGCCGAGGCCCTGGCGCTGACTCGGGCCTTCGGACGAGAGGTGAAGGCATGGATCGAGGAGGACACCTACGACTGGGACGAGCTCCGCGAGCGCCTCGAGCGGGTGCAGGAGACGTTCGATCCCACCGCCGCCTGAACGGGCCGGCGTGAGCCTCACGCCCTCCGGCGGCCGGCGGCGACGGAGCCGGCGCCTGGTCCTCGCCCTGGCGCTGGCGCCGCTGATGGCCGGCTGCTCGCCCCTGTACGTGATCCGGGCGGGCATCGCGGAGGCGCGCATCCTCGCGGCACGGCGGCCCATCCCCGAGGTCATCCTCGATCCCGCCACGGACGAGCGCACCCGGGGCAAGCTCGTCCTGGCGCTGGAGGCGCGGGCGTGGGCCGCCGATTCCCTGGGGCTGGACGTGGGCGACAGCTACACGTCCTTCACGCAGCTGCACACGGACACGCTCGCCATGGTGCTGTCGGCGGCGTACAGGGACCGCCTGGCCAGCAAGACGTGGTGGTTCCCCGTGGTGGGCCGCGTGCCCTACCGCGGCTACTTCGACCTGGACGACGCCCTCGCCGCCCAGCGGGCCCTCGAGTCCGACGGGCTGGACACGTACCTGCGGCCGACCGCCGCGTTCAGCACGCTCGGCTGGTTCGCCGATCCGCTCCTCTCCACGCTCCTGCGCCAGGACGAGGTGGAGCTGGTGGAGACGATCCTCCACGAGCTCTCCCACAACCACCTGTGGGTCCCCGGCCACGTCACGTTCAACGAGAGCTACGCCACCTTCGTCGGACGCGCCGGGGCGGTGGACTTCTTCTGCCGTCGCCCCGGCGGGGGGCCGGACACGGTGAAGTGCGAGCGGGCACGGGCCCGCTGGAGGGACTACCAGCGCTTCTCCCGCTTCATGGACGGCCTGGTGTCCGAGCTGCGGGAGCTCTACGGCCGGGCCGACCTCGGGCCCCAAGCCACGCTGGCGGGGCGCCAGGCGATCTTCGACGTGGCCCTCGACCGATTCCGGCAGGGCGTGCAGCCGGAGTTCGAGGACGTGGCGTTCTCCGGCTTCCTGACGGTCCCCCTGAACAACGCCACCCTGCTGGCGCGCATGCGCTACTATCACCGACTGGGCGATTTCCAGGCGCTCCTGGACACCCACGGCGGGAGCGTGGCCCGTGCCGTCGCGGCCCTGGAGGCGGGCCTGGACGACGTGGAGGATCCCTTCGACCTGCTTCCCCGATCCGGCACGCGCTGAGATCGGCGTAGCGCCTCGCCCCCCGCTCCGTTGTTCCCCCTTCCCGGCATCCTTAGCTTACGGATCTCCGCAGCCTCGCATGCCGCCTGCGACGGTCGGGACGATGCCCACGGCGAGGGCCAATCTCCAGGCCGTCGCGACCATTTCATATGCCGAGCACCATGATCGACGAAGGCCAGGAAGGGTACCGCGCCTCCGATATCGAGAGGACGTGGCAGGCGCGCTGGGAGGAGCGGGGCACCAACCGCTTCACCCTGGACGAGTTGAGGACGGCCGAGCGGCCGTTCTACAACCTGATGATGTTCCCCTACCCCTCCGCCGAGGGCCTCCACGTCGGGAACATCTACGCGTTCACCGGCGCGGACGTGCACGGGCGCTACCGCCGCCTCAGGGGGGAGGACGTCTTCGAGCCCATCGGCTTCGACGCCTTCGGGATCCACTCGGAGAACTTCGCCCTGAAGCAGGGGGTCCATCCCATGGACCTCATCCCGTCGAACATCGAGAACTTCACCCGCCAGCTCAGGCGGATCGGCGGAATGTTCGACTGGGACCACCGGGTGGATACCACCGACCCTGCGTACTACAAGTGGACCCAGTGGATCTTCCTCCGCCTCTTCGAAGCGGGCCTGGCGGAGCGCAAGGAAGCCCCGGTGAACTGGTGCCCGTCCTGCAAGACGGTGCTGGCCAACGAGCAGGTCATCGCCGGCGCCTGCGAGCGCTGCGACACGCCGGTGGAGCAGCGGCGCATCGCCCAGTGGTTCTTCAGGATCACCGAGTACGCCGAGCGCCTGCTGGACAACCTGGAACGCATCGACTGGTCGTCGAGCACCACCAAGGCGCAGCGCAACTGGATCGGCCGGAGCGAGGGCGCCGAGCTGCGCTTCCCGGTGCTGCCCGCGGGCGTGGAGGCCGGAGCGCCGCAAGACGCGGAGACGGTGACCCTGGAAGGGCCGGCCATCGAGGTGTTCACCACCCGCCCCGACACCGTCTTCGGCGCCACCTACATGGTGCTGGCTCCCGAGCATCCCCTGGTCGACGACATCACGTCGGACGACCGGCGCACGGAGGTGTCGGCCTACCGGGAGCGGGTGGCCCGCACGGATCTCGTGGCCCGCCAGAAGGCCGACAAGGAGAAGACGGGCGTCTTCACGGGGGGCCACTGCGTGAACCCGGCGACGGGCGAGGCCATCCCCGTCTGGATCGCCGACTACGTCCTCATGGACTACGGCACCGGCGCCGTCATGGCGGTGCCCGGCCACGACCAGCGCGACTTCGAGTTCGCCCGGGCCCACGACCTGCCGATCCGCCGCGTGGTGGCCGGCCCCGGCGAGGACGCGGACACGCCCCTCGAGGAGGCCTGGACCGGTCCCGGCGTGGTGGTGGCGTCGGGCGGGTTCTCCGGCACGGAGGTGTCCGAGGCGAAGAAGGCCATCGTGGACTGGCTGGAGAAGCGGGACCTCGCGACCTGGCGGGTGAACTACCGTCTGCACGACTGGTGCATCTCGCGCCAGCGCTACTGGGGGCCTCCGATCCCCATCGTCCACTGCGACGCGTGCGGCGCCGTGCCGGTTCCGGAGGAAGACCTTCCGGTGGTGCTTCCCCGCGTGGAGGACTTCAAGCCCGGCGACGACGGGATCAGCCCCCTGGCGCGTGTCGAGTCGTGGTACCGGACCACGTGTCCGTCCTGCGGCGCCGACGCACGCCGGGAGACGGACGTCTCCGATACGTTCCTGGACAGCGGTTGGTACTTCCTGCGCTACCCCTCCACCGACTTCGACGACCGGCCCTTCGAAGGGGAGATCACGGCCAGGTGGCTGCCCGTGGACACGTACATCGGTGGAAACGAGCACGCCGTGCTGCACCTCATGTACAGCCGCTTCCTGACCATGGTGCTCCACGACCTGGGGCACCTGCCCTTCGAGGAGCCGTTCACCCGCTTCCGCGCCCACGGCCTCATCATCCGGGAGGGCGCGAAGATGTCCAAGAGCAAGGGCAACGTCGTGGTCCCCGATCCCATCATCGAGGAGTACGGGGCCGACACGTTCCGCACCTATCTCATGTTCCTGGGCCCCTTCGAGGAGGGCGGCGACTACCGGGACGAGGGCATCCAGGGCCCCTACGGCTTCCTGCACCGGCTGTACGACACGGCCGTCTCGACGGTCGGGGGTGAGCCGGACCCCGACGTGGAGCGCAAGCTGCACCAGACGATCCAGCAGGTCACCGAACAGCTCGGGGCGCTCCAGTACAACACCTCCATCGCCGCTCTCATGGAGTACCTGAACGCCGTGAGGGCCGGCGGCCGCCAGGCGGTGCGCGCCGAGGTGGAGCCGCTGGTGGTGATGAGCGCCCCCTTCGCGCCCCACCTGGCCGAGGAGCTGTGGGAGCGCATGGGTCACCGGGAGAGCATCTTCGACGCGGCTCCGTGGCCCGAGGCCGACCCGGACAAGGCGAGGGAGGACGAGGTCGACATCGCCGTCCAGGTGAACGGCAAGCTGCGCGCGACGGTGCGGGCCAGCCCCGGGGCGGATCGGGACGCGGTGGAGGCGCTGGCCCGCAGCGAGGAGAACGTCGTCCGGCACCTTGACGGCGGAGAGGTGCGGCGCGTCGTTCATGTGCCCGACAGGCTGATCAATTTCGTTATAGGACGGGCGTGAATGGTCGGCACAGGGCGTCGTCGGGCTGCGCGCGGCGAGGGCACCGACGGCCGAAGGCCGTTGGTCCGACGTAGCTTTCGCTACGCCTCGGTCGCCGCGCTCGCCCGCCTACCCCTGCACTCGACCCTTCACGCCCCAGGACAATTGCGATGAGCGAACGACCTTTCCCGGAGCTCGAGCGCCGGATGATCGACACGATCCGGGTGCTGGCCATGGACGCCGTGCAGAAGGCGGAGTCCGGGCATCCCGGCACCCCCATGGCGCTGGCGCCGCTGGGCTACGTCACCTGGACGCGGCACCTGCGCCACAACCCGGCGAACCCGGGATGGATGGACCGCGACCGGTTCGTCCTGTCGGCCGGGCACGCGTCCATGCTCCTCTATTCGCTGCTCCACCTCACCGGCTACGACCTGGAGCTGGAGGACCTGAAGGACTTCCGGCAATGGGAGTCGCGCACGCCGGGCCATCCGGAGTGCTTCATGACGCCGGGCGTGGAGACCACCACCGGCCCCCTCGGACAGGGCGTGGCCAACTCGGTGGGGATGGCCATGGCGGAGCGCTGGCTGGCGGCGCGCTTCAACCGGCCCGGCCACGAGGTGGTGGACCATCACACCTACGCGGTCTGCTCCGACGGCGACCTCATGGAGGGGATCAGCCACGAGGCCGCCGATCTCGCCGGCCATCACGGCCTGGGCAAGCTGATCTGGGTGTGGGACGACAACCGCATCACCATCGAGGGACGCACGGACCTGGCCCTCTCCACCGACCAGGCGAAGCGTTTCGAGGGATACGGCTGGCACGTGCTGCGGGTCGACGACGGGAACGACGTGGACGCCCTGGACCGGGCGCTGTCGGAGGCCCGCGAGCAGACCGACCGCCCCACGCTGATCATCCTCAGGACCATCATCGCCTGGGGCAGCCCCAACAAGGCCGACACCCACGGCGCCCACGGCGCTCCGTTGGGCGAGGACGAGATCCGCGCCACCAAGGAGAACCTGGGCTATCCCTCCACGGACCCGTTCTGGGTCGATCCGGAGGCGCTGGACGCGTGGCGGCGCACCCGCGAGCGGGGGGAGCGGCTGGAGGCGGCGTGGCGAGAGCGCTTCGAGGCGTACCGCGCCGAGCACCCGCAGCTGGCCGCCGAGCTGGAGCGCTCCATGTCGGGCGAGCTGCCGGCAGGCTGGGACGCCGACGTGCCCGACCTCTCGGGGAAGGACGACGCCACGCGCTCGTCCTCGGGCAAGGTGCTCCAGGCGCTGGCGGGACGGATCCCCGAGCTGGTGGGCGGGTCCGCCGACCTCGGCTCGTCCAACAAGACCGACCTCGACGCGTTCGACAGCTTCCTGCCCGACAGCCCCGAGGGGCGCACCCTCCACTTCGGCGTGCGGGAGCACGGCATGGGCGGCATCCTCAACGGGATGGCCTATCACGGGGGCGTACGGCCGTTCGGCGGCACGTTCCTGATCTTCTCCGACTACATGCGCCCGTCCATCCGACTGGCGGCACTGTCGGGGCTGGCCGTGACCTGGGTCTTCACCCACGACAGCATCGGGCTGGGCGAGGACGGTCCCACGCACCAGCCCGTGGAGCACCTCATGGCGCTGCGGGCGATTCCCAACCTGGTGGACCTGCGCCCGGGCGATCCGGCGGAGACGGCGGTGGCCTGGAAGGTCGCGATGGAGCGGCACGGCGGACCCTCGTTCCTGGCTCTCACGCGCCAGAAGGTGCCGGCGCTGGACCGGCGAGCCATGGCCTCGGCGGAAGGGCTGCGGCGGGGCGGCTATGTTCTCGTCGACGCGTCGGACGGCCGGCCCGAGGTGCTCCTGATGGCCAGCGGCTCCGAGCTGCACATCGCCGTGGACGCGCGCGCGCTCCTGGAATCCGAAGGCGTACCGACCCGGGTGGTGAGCCTGCCGAGCTGGGCCCTCTTCCAGGCGCAGGACGCGGGCTACCGCGACGAGGTGCTGCCGTCCGACGTGCGGGCGCGGGTCTCCGTGGAGGCGGGGGTGACGCTGGGGTGGGAGCGGTGGCTCGGCGGGCACGGCCGTGCCGTGGGCCTCGACCGGTTCGGCGCGTCGGCCCCGTGGGAGGTGCTGTACGAACGCTTCGGCTTCACGGCCGGCCGCGTCGCCGAGGAGGCCCGCCTCGCCCTGGACGGCCTCCGGGCCGGGGCGGTCCGGTCATGAGCGCGAGCCGGAAGGGCCGGAAGGGGTGGAAGGGTGTCCTGGCCGCCAGCCCGTCCAATGCCACGGTCCTCGTCGTCGAGGACGAGGCCGCCGTGCGCCGCGCGATGGAGAAGCTCGTGGCGTCGTTCGGCCACGAGGTGAAGGTGGCCGCGTCGGCGGAGGAAGCCGACCACTGGCTCAACGCCATGACGTTCGACGCCATGATCCTGGACATCCAGCTCCCGCGCATGTCGGGGGTGGAGTTCCTGGACTGGGCCCTGGAGCGCCAGCCCGAGCTGGCCGTCCTGATGCTGACCGGTCTCGACGAGCCGGAGATGGCGGTGCGCTGCATCGAGCACGGCGCCCGCACCTATCTGGTGAAGCCCGTGGAGGCCGAGTTCCTGCGCCTGGCGCTGCGCGACGCCCTGGCCGTCCAGCGGCTGCTGGTGGAGAGGAACGACCTGGTGTAGGGCTGAGGCCCCCCCATCAGTCCGTCGGCTCGCCGTGGTACTCTCCGCCCACCAGGCGGAGGACGAGGAAGCCGACGATGCCGGCCGTGAGCGATGCCACGAGGATGCCCACCTTGGCCTCGGCGATGGTGCCCGGGTCGGTGAAGGCGAGCCCCGTGATGAAGAGCGACACGGTGAAGCCGACGCCCGCCAGCAGCGACGTTCCCACCACGTGGCTCCAGCGGACGCGGTCGGGGAGGCTCGCCAGCCCCGAGACCACCGAGAGCCACGCGAACGCGCTCACGCCCACCAGCTTGCCCACGACCAGCCCGAGCACCACGCCGAGCGTGACGCGGCTGCCCATGGCCGAGGCCAGCGCCGCAGGGGCGAGCTCCACGCCGGCGTTGGCCAGGGCGAAGACCGGCAGGACGAGGTAGGCCGACCATGGCAGGAAGCGCCGCTCGAGTCGCTCGAGCGGCGCCTCGGTTCCCATCGTGAGCTCCTCGAGATGCCCGAGCGTCGCCTGGGCGTCGTCGTGGTCCTCGCGGGCCACCGCGTCCCGGTACCGGCTCAGGAGCTGCTCCGCCGCCGCGTCGAACTCACCCGGCCCGACGTAGGGACGTGACGGGGTGAGGATCCCCAGGACCACGCCGGCGAGGGTGGCGTGGATGCCCGACTCCAGGACCGCCGCCCAGAACAGGAAGCCCACCACCGCGTAGGCCAGGACGTTGCGGATGCCCAGCCGCCGCATCAGCACCATCACCACGACGAGCATGAGCGCCTGGGCGATCGCGGTGGTGGAGATGGAAGCCGTGTAGAACACGGCGATGACCATGATGGCGCCCAGGTCGTCGACGATGGCCAGCGCCAGCAGGAAGACGCGGATCTGGGGCGGGATCCGGCGGCCCAGCAGCCCGAGCACGCCCACCGCGAACGCGATGTCGGTGGCCATGGGGATCCCCCATCCGGCCGACGCCTCGCCCTGGGGGTTCAGGGCGAAGTAGATGCCCGCCGGTACCACCATCCCGCCCAGCGCCGCGAAGGCGGGCAGCGCGGCCTTGCGAGGCTCCGAGAGGTTGCCGTGGAGCAGCTCGCGCTTGATCTCGAGGCCCACCACGAAGAAGAACACGGCCATGAGGCCGTCGTTGATCCAGTGGTGGAGGTCCATGGAGATGCGCAGGAACCCCACGTCCAGCGTGAGCACCGTCTCCCACAGATGGTGGTACGACGGAGCCCAGGGGCCATTGGCCCATACGAGCGCCACGATGGCCGCCAGCAGCAGGACGCCGCTGCCGATCCACGCGACGTGGAGGAATTCCTGGACCGGCAGCGCCACGCGACGCGCGAACGTCCACTGGTCGGCCCTGAGCTCCAGCGCGCCCCGTGTCCGGGGAGGTGACCCGCCGCCGGCCATCCCCTACGCCGCCATCTCGCGGGCGCCCAGCGGGAGGGGAGGAACCCTCGTCACGCGCTGGCTGTGATCGAGTCGCTGGATGATGGGGCTGTCGGAGCACACCACCGGACGACAGCCTGCCGCGCGCGCCCACCATCGCCACGTCTCCCCGTGGTCGCGGTGGCCGTCGACCAGCCAATCGGCGGCGTGCGCCATCTCGTGGAGGAGGGTGTCCATGCGTTCGCGTCCGTTTCCTTGGAGCATGAGGTCCACGTTCAGGGCGATCTCGATGACGATCCGCTTGCCACCCCGGACGCCCGGCACCATCTGGCCGAGGCGCGATCGCATGCGGTTGCTGAGACGCAGGGGTATCCGCTCGGGGAGGCGCCCCGCGAAGCGTGTCCGGTTCAGATAGCGGTAGACGTGACGCAGGTACCGTCTCTGCTCCGGGGTGGCACAGCAGGGTCCGGGCCGTCCCGGATCGCGGCGCGGCCTGCATCGGCCCTTCGCGGCGCGTCGGCGGCGGTGCGACGCCCGGGCGCGGCGGAGCCCTTCCTCCACTCCCGGCCACGTGCGCACGCGGTCGGCCGCCTCCCGGGCGAAGTGCATCTCGTGCGTGACGACGAGCATCGTCGTGCCCTCGTGCGCCAGGTCCTCCATGACGTTGAGGACCTCGCCG
>JAHWKH010000290.1 GCA_019347995.1 Gemmatimonadota bacterium
CGCGGAGCCGTCGTCCCTAGTTGGTCTTGCTCCCGGTGGGGTTTGCCGTGCCGCCGCCGTTGCCGGCGCCGCGGTGCGCTCTTACCGCACCCTTTCACCCTCGCCCGCAGACCCGACCTCAAGGGTCCGGTCCCGGCGGGCAGACTGCTCTCTGTGGCACTTTCCCTGGGGTCGCCCCCGCCGGGCGTTACCCGGCACCGTGTTTCCGTGGAGCCCGGACTTTCCTCGAGCGGCGCCGTCACCGACCCGCCCGCGATCCTCACTCGTATGCCCGTGATATGATACGCCCGGCCCACCCGGCCGGTTCCGGTGGAGCCGGGGGATGCGGAAGTGGCGCGCGGGGCGCGGGCACGTTATCGGTTCCGACCCGTCGCAGCGCCCCCTCCTGGACCCACGCCCATGGATCCGTTCCGACCCGCCGTTCGCTGTCTGCCGCTCCTCCTGGCGATCGTGGCCGCGGGCCCCCTGTCGCTTTGCGCCCAGGACGTTGCCGCCGGGGGCGCCCCCGCCGTGATCGTGCTGGTGCGCCACGCCGAGAAGGCGGAGGCGGCCGCCGACGATCCACCCCTCACGGCGGAGGGGAACGATCGGGCGCGGCTGCTGGCCAGCCTCGTAGCCGATCTCGGGCTCGACCGCGTCCTGAGCACCGACTACGTCCGAACCCGTGAGACGGCCGCACCCGCCGCGACGCGCGCGGGACTGGACCTGGAGACGTACGATCCGAGCCGCCTGGAGGCGCTGGCCGACGCGCTGCGGGCCGCCGCGGGCCGCCGCGTCCTGGTGGTGGGGCACAGCAACACCACGCCCGAGCTCGTGGGGCTCCTGGGCGGGAAGCCGGGGCCGCCCATCGACGAGGCGGCCGAGTACGACCGGCTCTATGTGCTCACCATTCCGGCGTCAGGGCCGGTCACGACGCTGCTCCTCCGGTTCGGCCGACCCTTCGAGCGCCGGTAGGTCAGTCTCCTGCCGGTACGCCTCGAAGGAATGCGGTTAGCAGAGCGGTGTTCTGGGTGATGCGGATCGGTTTCCCGCGGAAGGAGCCGGGCTACTCCTCGCCGTCCGCCAGCGCGGAGGAGGAGGGGCGCCGGGGCGGAGCGGTCATGATGGCCATGCGCACGTCGGGACGCGCCACCACGTGGGGGGCGCAGATGAGCGCCGGGGCCACGTCGGAGCGGCGCATGACCCGGAGGACGGTCTCGCGCATCATCTCCAGGACCTGGCGATCGCTCTCGCGGCGGATCAGCCCCGCCTCCACCGCTTCGCGCCAGCGGGCGTGCCGACGACGTGTCTCGGCGTCGGAGTGCGAAGCGAGGCACACGTCGAAGAGCACGACCTGGCGGTAGGCGAAGCGCCGGAAGGCGTGGGGGATGCTGCCGTCATCGGCCAGCGGGGCCAGCGCGTGGTAGACGGTCGCCGGGTCGTCGCTGAACAGGGAGGCGCGCGACCCCGACAGCCACCGGCCCGCGTCGGAGGCGAGCCGGCCCAGCTCCTCTCCCCGCTCCTGGGCCTCGAGCACGAGGCGCAGCTCGGCGAGCCCCTCCTCCAGGAAGGCGATGGCCTCCAGGACGTCGACCTCGAAGGGAGCGTTCCTCACGAGCTGCAGGGCGCCGGCGATGCGGATGCGCACCAGCACCTCCTCGGCCCGGCCCGGCGGCAGCACGAAATCGTCCAGCGCCAGCACCAGGTCGCCGCTGCTGACGCCGTCGAGGATATTGGCCATATTCAGCGCCGCATCCACTGCCGTCTCGGTGACCTGCACGTCGTCGACCTGCGCCTGTGCCGGCAGGGCGGCCACCACCAGGGCGAGGGCCGTCCCCCGCAGATCCACGCCGTCGTTCCGGCCTTCATCGGGAAGACGGCCCTGCTCCTGGCGGAGGGCCGCCACCAGGAGGCCGTGCGGACGGGTGAGGAGGGACTCGCCGTGGCGGATGAGAGCGGCTACGTGATCTGGGTCCTCCACCGCATGCTTCCGCTCCTGGGCGAGGCTTACCTGAGGGCCGGGGACCTGGCGGGGGGCGTGCGCGTGGGCGAGCGCCTCCGGCGCGAGGGAGGCGCCATCGAGCATCGCCTGGGGCTCGCCCTGGCGAACGCCTGTGATGCCGTGGTCGCCTGGCACTCCGGCGATATGGAGGGGGGAGCCGTCCTGCTCCGGGAGGCCGCCGAGTGCCTCGAGGCGATTCCCTTCGTCTTCGAAGCCGCGCGGGTGCGTCGCCAGCTCGCGGGACGCCTCGCCGACCTGGGCGACCGTGAGGGAGCCCTGGCCCAGCTCCGAGAGCTCCACGACGTGTTCGGACGCCTGGGAGCGGCACCGGAGCTGGAAAAGGCGCGCGGGCAGTTCCGCGAGCTCGGCGCACGCACTCCCCAGACCAGCCACGGCCGCGCGAGGGACGGAGCCTTGCTGACTCCGCGTGAGATGGAGGTGGCCCTCGCCCTCGCGGATCGCAGGACGAACAAAGGCATCGCGAGCCACCTGGGCATCGCTCCCCGCACGGTCACCACCCACCTGAGCAACATCTACAAGAAGCTGGGGATCGGCAGCCGCGGTGAGCTCATCGACCGGGTGCGCGAAGGTGGGCTTCTCTCGTAGGAGGCTATCCCGCCGCCTCCCACACCACCCGCCCCCCCACGACCGTCATCACGGCCCGCCCTTTCAGCTCCCATCCGTCGAAGGGCGTGTTGCGGCTGCGCGAGACGAACGTCCTGGCGGCCACCGTCCACGCGGCCTCCGGGTCCAGCACCGTCACGTCGGCCACGCCCCCCTGCACCAGCGAGCCACCGGGCAGATGGAACGCCCGGGCGGGCGCGCAGCTCATGCGCTCGACCATCGTGGACAGGTCGAGCACACCCTCGGCCACCAGCCGGGTGAGCACCAGTCCCACGGCCGTCTCCAGGCCAACGATGCCGTTGGGGGCGTCGTCGAACGCCTGCTCCTTCTCGTCGTAGTGGTGCGGCGCGTGGTCGGTGGCGATCACGTCCAACGTGCCGTCCTTCAGCCCCTCCACGACCGCCAGGCGGTCGGCCTCGCTCCGCAGCGGCGGGTTCATCTTCGCCTCCGTGCGGTAGCCGTCCACCGCCTGCTCGGTGAGGAGCAGGTGGTGGGGCGAGGCCTCGGCCGTGACGAGGACGCCGCGCGCCTTCGCCTCCCGGATCGCCTCCACGCCCATGGCGGTGGAGACGTGCTGCAGGTGGATGTGGCCTCCGGTGAGCTCGGCCACCACCAGATCGCGCAGGACGTGGACGTCCTCGCTGGCGTTGGGCTTGCCCCGCAGGCCCAGCCGCGACGACACGAGGCCCTCGTTCATCGATCCGCCCCGCGACAGGCTCAGGTCCTCGCAGTGGCTCGCGACCGGGATGCCGAACGTGGCCGAGTACTCCAGCGCCAGCCGCATGAGCCCGCTCTCCGAGACCGGGAGCCCGTCGTCCGTGATCCCGACCGCCCCCGCCTCCACCATCTCGCCCACCAGCGTCAAGCGCTCGCCTCGCTGCCCGACCGACACGGCTCCGAGCGGGTAGACCCGGGCCGCCCCCGCACGGCGTCCCTGGGCCAGGACGTATCCCACCGCCGCCGGATCATCCACGGGCGGGTCCGTGTTCGGCATGGCGCAGATCGAGGTGAACCCGCCGACGACCGCCGCCCACGCGCCCGTGGCG
>JAHWKH010000291.1 GCA_019347995.1 Gemmatimonadota bacterium
GTAGCCGTTGGCGGCCCGTGCGAGGTCCATGGCGGCCGCCAGGGCGTCGTGCAGCCGGAAGGAGGCCACCGCGTCCGCCACCGTGGCCATCGTTTCGGCGACGACGGCGTCCAGGCCCTCGCCCGGCGCGTCGGGAACGCGTCCGTCCCTGTACTTCTCCGTCATGCTGAGGGCCCGGCTCGCCAGGTTGCCCAGCACGTTCGAGAGCTCGCCGTACCGCACCAGGAAGCGTTCCATCGTGAAGGACGCGTCCTGACCGGTGGGCATCTCACGGAGGAGGTACCAGCGTACGGCGTCGGTGCCGAAGCGCTCCCGCAGGTCCAGGGGGTCCACGACGTTCCCCATGGACTTGGACATCTTCTCTTCGCCCACCACCCACCAGCCGTGGGCCAGGATCTGGCGCTGCACCGGGAGCCCCACGGCCATGAGGAGCGTGGGCCAGTACACGGCGTGCGTGGTGGTGATGTCCTTGCCCATGAGGTGCAGGTCGGCGGGCCACCAGCCGCCGCTCGGGTCGTCGAAACCCTGCTCGCCCCGCGGCGCCGAGGGGTCGATGGCTCCCGACGCCGTCAGATAGTTGATGAGGGCGTCCACCCATACGTAGGCCACGTGCTCCTCGTCCCAGGGCAGGGTGATGCCCCAGGGGAGGCGGCTCTTGGGCCGCGAGATCGAGAGGTCGCCCAGGGGCTTCTCGAGGAATCCGAGGATCTCGTTGCGCCGGACCTCGGGCCAGATCCAGCCCGGGGTGTCATGGATGTGGCGCACCAGGCGCTCCTGGAAGGCACCCATCCGGAAGAAGTAGTTCTTCTCCTCCAGCTCCCGCACGGGGCGGCCGCACTCGGGGCAGGTCTGCTCCGGCCCCAGGTCCTTCTCGGTCCAGTAGCGCTCGTCGTGGACGCAGTACCATCCGGTGTAGGTGCCCTCGTAGACGTGCCCCCTGTCCCACAGCTCCTGGAGGAACGCCTGCACCACCGCCCCGTGCTCCGGCTCGGTGGTCCGGATGAAGCGGTCGAAGGAGATGTCGAGCTCCTCCCAGGCGGCGCGGAAGCTCGCAGCCATGGTGTCGCAGAGCTCCATGGGCGTGACGCCCCGGCGATCGGCCTCCTCCTGGATCTTCTGGCCGTGCTCGTCGGTGCCCGTGAGGAAGAACACCTCCCGGCCCTCCTGCCGCCAGAATCGGGCGAGCGCGTCGGCCAGGATCGTGGTGTAGGCGTGGCCCAGGTGGGGATCGCCGGAGGCGTAGTAGATGGGGGTGGTGAGGTAGCGGCGCCCCTCGGTCACGTGCGCTCCCCTTCCTCCCCACGCTGCCCTTCGGAGCGGGGGGCCGGCCCCCCGGCGGCCACCTCGTCCTTGAGCGCGTCGAGCGGGACCGTGCGCCGGCTGCCCTCCCGGTCCTTCAGGGTCACGCTCTCGCTCCAGATGTCGACCGCCACGACCCGCTCCTCGCCGCGCCCGGTGCGCAGCGACTTGCCCTCGCGGGGGAAGCGGCGGCGGGCCTCCACGTACGTGCGGTGCTCGTACATGAGGCAGCACATGAGGCGCCCGCAGCAGCCGGAGATCTGGGCGGGGTTGAGCGAGAGTCGCTGGTCCTTGGCGAGCTGGAGGCTCACCGGCTTGAGCTCGGGCAGCCACGTCGAGCAGCACAGCTCGCGGCCGCAGCGTCCCACGCCGCCGAGGAGGGCGGCCTCGTCGCGGACGCCGATCTGCTTGAGCTCGATGCGCGTGCGGAAGGTGCGGGCGAGGTCCCGGACGAGCTGCCGGAAATCCACCCGACGCTCGGCGGTGAAGTAGATGATGAGCTTGTTGCGGTCGAACTGCCATTCGGCCTCGGTGACCTTCATCTTGAGGCCGTGCTTCTCCACCAGCCGGCGCGTTTCGACGCGGACCCGGTCCTCGTCGCGCCTCAGGCCGGCGACCCGCCCACACTCCTCCTCGCGGGCCTCACGGATGACCCGCTTCTCCGGATAGGGCGTGGAGCAGCCGCCGGAGGAGGAGCACTTGCGCTCGGCCACCGTTCCCACGGCCGTCACCTCACCGAGGTCCTCGCCCCGGTCGGCCTCCACGATCACGTGGTGACCGGGGTGCAGGTCGAGCCCCTCCACGGTGAAGTAGTCCTTCCGGCTTCCCTTGAAGCGTACTTCGGCGAATCCAGGCATCAGTCCCCGTATCTCCTTCAGCCGCCATGCGCCGCCGCGGGCCGGCCCTCGTTCTGTGCCGGCTCGCGCCAGGCACCCAGGGCCTCGAATTTCTCCCAGCGGCCGCGGAGCAGCGTGTCCACGTCGAGTGAATCCAGCTCTGCGATGGTGCGTACCAGCGCCTCCCGCAGCCCCGCGGCGGTGGCGTCCCAATCGGAGTGGGCACCGCCCGCCGGCTCGGGCACCACCTCGTCCACCACGCCCAGCGCCTTCAGGTTCTCGGAAGTCAGCTTCAGCGCCTCGGCCGCCTTCTCCCGGTGCTCGGCCGATCGCCACAGGATGGCGGCGCAGCCCTCGGGCGAGATGACGGAGTAGACCGAGTGCTCCAGCATGAGGATGCGGTCGGTGACCCCCAGCGCCAGCGCTCCGCCCGATCCCCCCTCCCCGATGACCACCGACACGGTGGGCACGCGCAGGCGCGCCATCTCCCGCAGGTTCATGGCGATGGCCTCCGCCTGACCGCGCTCCTCGGCCCCGAGTCCCGGGTAGGCGCCGGGGGTGTCGATGAGCGTGATGACGGGACGGCCGAACTTCTCGGCCTGGCGCATCAGCCGCAGCGCTTTCCGGTATCCCTCGGGATGGGGCATGCCGAAGTTCCGCCGCAGGTTCTCCTTCATGTCGCGGCCTTTCTGGTGCCCGATGACCATCACCGAGGCGCCGTCGAGACGCGCCCAGCCGGCCACCACCGCTTCGTCCTCCCTGAAGCCGCGGTCCCCGTGCAGCTCGATCCAGTCGGTGAACACGCGGCCCACGTAGTCCAGCGTATACGGCCGGTGCGGGTGGCGCGCCACCTGCACCTGCTCGATGGGGCGCAGGTTGCGGTAGGTCTGCTCCTTGAGGGTATCCAGCTTGGACCGCAGCACCTCCAGCTCTTCGGACACGTCGATGCTCTTCTGGTCGGCCATCTCCAGCAGCTTCTGGATCTGGCCCTCGATCTCGACGATGTCGCGCTCGAACTCGATGTGGGCGGAGGCGGCCATGGAGCCTCCCCTGTCGGAGGGTCGCTCGGCGCCGCTCGGGCGCACGGGGATCCGTATTGTAACCGGGTCGGCGGCCGGGGGAGAAGGAGGGGTGGTCCGCCTAGAGGAGCCCGCCCCATTACTCGGACAGGCTCCTACGTCTGTCCGGGCTCGATCCAGCGAGGCAGGGAAGGAGGCTCGTAGCGCCGCAGCTCTTCGAGGAGGAGGGCCGGATCGCTCTCCACCAGGACCATCTGGCGGTGGGTGCGGGCCAGGAAGCCCTTGCCGAACTCGTCTGCCGCGCGCATCCGCCGGACCAGGTCCGCGGGGATGGGCTCGCCGTCGGCGTCGGTCGCGAAGCTGCGGAGCACGTCGGTGTCCCAAGCCCACTCCTCGAGCAACTGGCTCGGCGCCTCCACGAAGTCCCACTCCGTGGCGACCCCGCTGAACCGCACCCACCGCTGGCGCCCGCCGAGCACGTGGTGCATCAGGTGAC
>JAHWKH010000292.1 GCA_019347995.1 Gemmatimonadota bacterium
CCGCCGCGGCCAGCCCGATCGCGATGCGCTTCCCGTCCATCCTCACCTCCGGTTGTAAGGCCACCCTGACAAGGGACGTAAGGCTAACCTAACGTGGCGCGCCGCGCGGTAGAGTGGAGCCGCGATGGCGCAGGGGCATTCCGTCGACGAGTACCTCGAGACGATCTACTTCCTCGCCTTCCCGATCGGCGAGTACCGCCCCCAGACCGGCTCGCCGGCGACGCTCTCCGCGCGCGTGGCAGAGATGCTCGGCGTCTCGCGCGCGTCGGCCGGCGAGATGCTGAAGCGGCTCGAGGCCGAGGGCGTCGCCTCCGTGGAGGCGCGCCGCCGGGCGCTGGTGGCGTTCGGGGGCGTGGAGCGCTACCAGCAGCGGGTGCGCGAGGCGCGCTGGACGTGGGGCCCGTCGCAGGCATCGCGGGACGCCCGGCTGGCGGTCCGTGCGCTGGCGCGCCGGCCCCTGTTCGCGCTGGCCGCGGTGGGGACGATCGCGGTGGCCATCGGCGCCGCCACGACGTTCTTCAGCGTGGTGGAGGCCGTGCTGCTCCGTCCCCTGCCCGTCCCTGACCCGGAGCGGCTCGTGGCGGTCGAGATCGTCACCCGCTCGGGCGAGCGCAACGCGACGGTCTCCCGGCCCGACTACCTCGACTACCGGACGCAGGCGGCGGGCACCGTCGAGCTGGCCGCCCAGCACCTGAGCGACGTGACCCTGTCGGGGGAGGGAGGGGCCGCCCGGGCGAGCCTCGGACTCGAGGTGTCGGGCTCGTGGTTCGGTGTGCTGGGCTTGCGCCCCGCCGTCGGTCGGTTCTTCGGCGGCCCGCGGGCCGACCGTGCCGACGCGCCGGCGGAGGCCGTGCTCGGCCACGACGTGTGGGTCGCGCGCTTCGGATCCGATCCGTCGGTGGTGGGCCGGACGCTCCGGGTCAACGGCCACGACCTCACGGTGGTGGGCGTGGTGCCCGAAGGCTTCCACGGCACCCTCCTGGGCGCGCGCCCGGCCGTGTACGTGCCCCTGGGCCTGCACCCCCGGCTCCAGGGCGGCGACATCGACGACCGGACCGGCATGGAGTGGCTCCATCTCCTGGGACGCCTGGCTCCGGGCGCCACGCGCGAGCGCGCCGCCGCGTCGCTGGAGGTCGCCGCACGCCGCCTCGCGGCCGCCCACGACTACCGGGAGCAGGTCGAGCCCGACCGCGTCGTGGTGGACGCATGGAGCGGGCTCCCGCCCCGGGTGCGGGGGATGGCCGCGCGCTTCACCCTGCTCCTGCTGGCCGCGTCGATGGTGCTGCTCCTGATCGCGGTCGTGAACGTCGCGGGGATGCTGCTGGCGCGGGCGTCCCAGCGGGGACGCGAGATCGCCGTCCGCCTCGCATTGGGGGCCGGCCGCCCCCGGCTCGTGGGACAGCTCCTCGCCGAGGGGCTGGTGCTGGGCCTTCTGGCCAGCGGCGTAGGGGCCGCCGTGGCCTTCGCGGGCACCCGCCTCATCGAGGGCGTGCGTCCTCCGGGCGCCCCCGGCTTCCACGTCGACCTGCGCATCGACGGGACCGTCCTGGCCTTCGCCCTCGCGGCGGCGCTGCTGGCCAGCCTGGCGTTCGGGCTGATCCCGGCCCTGCACGCCACCCGCTCCGACGTGGCCGGGGCCCTGCGCCGGGGCGGCGGCGGCCGCGCCCGATCCCGGGGGCGGAGCGCGCTGGTGGGCGGCCAGGTGGCGCTGACGCTGATCCTCCTGGTGTCGACCGTCCTCCTCCTGCGCACGGTGCGCAACGCGCTGGCGGTGGATCACGGCTTCGACCCCGCCGGGCTCGTCCTCGCCGAGATGGACCTGCGCCTCACCGGCCACGACGAAGCCCGGGGCGAGGCCTTCTACGAGGCCCTCCTGGAGCGCCTGAGGACCTCGCCGGCCGTGGCGTCGGCCGCCCTGTCCACCAGCTACCCGCTGGGATTCGGCTGGGACCAGACCCGGGCGTCGGTCCCGGGGCTCGAGCCTCCCGATCCCGCCGGCTTCCCCGTCGGATGGAGCGCCGTGTCGGACGGCTACTTCGAGACGCTCGGCTTCCCGCTGCGGGCCGGCGCGCCACCCGATCCGCGCGCGCCCCCGCTCCGCGTCGTCGTCAACGAGGCCCTGGCCACGACGTTCTGGGGCGGCAGCTCCCCGGTGGGGCGGCAGCTCCGCTTCGGCGGGCGGGACGCCACGGTCGCGGGCGTAGCCCCCACGGGGAAGTACCGCTCCCTCTCCGAGGAGCCGGCCCTGTTCGCGTGGGTGCCCCTGGACTACGCCTACTCCCCCTCCCGCTACGTGCACGTGCGGCCCCGCGGGAGCGCGGCCGCCGCCATGGCCGCGCTGCGCAGCGCGGTGGCGGAGCTGGACCCGCACGTGCCGCTCATCTCCGTCGGCACGCTCGAGGCCGCCATGGGCCAGGGCATGTTCCTGCAGCGCGCCGCCGCCGCGATGATCGGCGCCTTCGCCGCCGTGGGGCTCCTCCTGTCGGCCACGGGCATCTTCGGGCTCCTGGCGTACACGGTGGAGCAGCGGCGCCGGGAGATCGGCATCCGCATGGCCATCGGCGCCGGGGCGCGCGAGGTGACCCGGTCGGTGGTGGGAAGGGGGCTCGGTCCCGTCCTGGCCGGGCTCGGCGCGGGCGCGATCGGCGCGCTCCTGGCGGCCCGGGCGATGGAGGGGCTCCTGTACGGGGTGCCGGCGCTGGATCCAGCGAGCTTCGCCGCGGCGGCCGCGCTCCTCCTGGGCGCGGCCCTGGCGGCAGCCTGGCTGCCGGCGCTCCGCGCCACCCGCGTGGAACCTGCGGCGACGCTGAACGCGGAATAGGCGGGACGCGGCGGAGGGGAGCCGGATGGCGGGCGTGACGGGGAGCGCCCCGCAGGCTAGTCCGGTCCGCCCGGCCTCCCCGGAGGCTCCCTCCTCCCGAGCCACAGGACCATGGACTGGTACAGCGCGATGCCCGCGGACATCACGAGCGGGTCCGGCCGATCCAGCGCCCGGGCGGCCTCCTCGCACAGGCCCCGGGTGAAGGCGTAGCGCTCGGCGTCGAGGGAGGTCGGATCGATTCCCTCACGCCACCCTTCGGACGCGACGGAGGCGAGCACGGCGTCGACGTCGCCGCTGCCGAGCGACTCCACGAGGCCGGCGAAGGCCCGGGCGACCCGCTCGTTGGAGGATGTGTCTCCGGCGGGACGCTCCCGCTGCATCTCCCGGAGTCGCGCGAGCGCGGAAGGATCTGCGTGGATGCGTGGAGGATCGTCCATCGGCTCCGGGGCGAAACGTGGGATGTGCCCCTGTGCGCGGCAACGAACATGCCTCGACGTGCCGGGGCCGTCTCACCGCCACGTCATCCGCGGCCGGCCGTCGGACGACGGCCGCAGAAAAAAGGGGAGCCGGCGCCGAACCTTCTCGACACCGGCTCCCCTCGAGCGCCTCCTCCAGGACTCGAACCTGGGACACCCTGATTAACAGTCAGGTGCTCTAACCAACTGAGCTAAGGAGGCAATCCGTGCCGTGGCCGCTCCCTTGTCCGGGGCCGCCCGCGCAGGCGCACGAAGACCGCAAAGCTAGTCCTGATGCGGGGGGGTGTCAAGGCGCCAGCGGGCTCCTGCGGCGGCGCGAAAAGCCAAGCGAGGCAACGCCTTTCGC